>JAGWBV010000051.1 GCA_021295715.1 Candidatus Poribacteria bacterium
AAGACCTGACGCTTTGTCCTCCAGAACCTCTTTACCGACCTTGACGGTGAGTTGGTCCGTGCCTTCGGTATAGCCAGCCGCAGTTGTAGGTGGCGTATACGCGTTACCTGACGGATTTTCTTGGTCCATGAACGACTTAACTTTCACGACGATGTCGTTTTTGTTCTCAAACTTCGGCGTGACCTTCACTACATAGCGGTGATGCATACCATCACGACCTGACCAAGCCGTTTCGCCGGTATCTATCGTACCATCTTCATTGAGATCGACAAGAATAGGTTCTATAGCAACAGGATCAGCAACCGTTGCGTTGGAAGCATCTATGTGATCCTTTTTGAAGCCGTCTTTACGAGGCATCTCACTCAACGTGATAAGCACATCAAAAACCTCAGTAACAGGAAGCAGTGAAGCACCGACCTTACTAATAGAAAGAACCGTCGGATCTCCATCGGTTGGTTCTGCTGCGACATAGTGCAGCTCAATGGATGCCTCTTTGTTTTTACCGGCAGCCTTTCTCGCACCAGCGTCATCAAGTTCGGCTCTCGTCGGTAGAACTAAAAGAACCCGTGTTATACCACTGGTGTTAGGAGTTCCTTGTGTTATAGTAATTATAAAATGCTTGCCATCAGCAGGGGTAGCATCACTTAAAGTAGCAATAATTTGAAAAATACTTGTAAGCTCAGATGTGCCCCCATACGCATTATACCCTATAACCATAAAATCAGTTAGATTAAGATCTCCAACAGAAGCACCAAGTTGTATTACCTCAGTAGATGTAAGCCTAATTGTAGTGGGGGTACCATATTCCACTTGGTAACCCTCCTCAGAACTGACATCTTGGCTTGGATCTAAACTAAGTGTTATGTCAAATTGTGCCGTAGCTGAGGGAGCAACGGAGGAAAATGCCAGCATCACAACCAAACTTGCTAAGGAAAACGCTATTTTATTTAACGCCATTCAATATTTCCTCCTTGTATCTTTAAATTAAAAACGTTCATTATGTTTGATTCCCATCTCACAACGGATAAGATGAGACGTAATATTTCGCAATCTTTGTCGCGGCACAACAAAGATTTGACAAGTAGAGAGACAAAACGCCACAATAGAAGGACACATTGTCAGTAGAACACGATAATAGCAACACTCGTCATCATCCATGACGATTCACGCGCCGACGAATCGCGTCTGAGATAAGGTAAAATCGTGGATACACCGATTCAGTTATGGTGTGCTCTAACGACTCTTGAAATCCTTCAATACTCTCAGCAAATCGCTATATCTATCTTTACATGAAGACTATGGAGGATTTTAGTCGTTTTAAGTCAAAAATATACAATTTATATATATTATAAATATTGTCTTATAACGGCTAATTATACCTGAAATTGACACAAAAAGTCAAATTAAATCCCTAAAAACATAATTTTCCTAAAATATACCTAAAATATCGAATTCCATACAGATTCTGTTTACAGAGAAGGAAAAATTCATTTCTCCGTCTTCTTCACGTAGCAGGTATGATGATATTGCACCATGGGCATCAATTGAGCGTGTAGGTTGGGTTGAACAAGACTGAGAACACGATGTCAAACCTCCAAGCGCGTCTGACGTGCAATATCAAATCATATTCCATGAAGAACGCAATGAAACCCGGTTGTATATCACCAAATGCTCGAGACTTCGCAGACATATCGTTGGGTTTACCCCGTATGTAGGAGGAACTCTGACAGGAGATCTAAATGATCCAGTGTTTGAAGACCTAAGACATTCAGTTTTCAATCTCGCATAGCCTTTTTTCAAGAAAAACGAAGCGAATTTCAACGAACATAAAAAAATGAGGCACCAGTGTTTCGGTTCTAAAACTTATTAAGGCACAATGTCCCGAAATGCCTATTTTTCTCTTGACGCAAAAGGTGGATACGGTGTAATATATACGATGTGGTTTGCAAACCAATGTCGCAAAATCTTGAGGTGATGAATGTGTTTAAATATGGTCAACTTGCACCTATCGCTATTCTCCTCTGCTTGATGCTATCCGGATGTGCTATAATATCGCGAGATACTACGCGGACCGAAGCTTACAATCGATTTGCAATCAAGGCAGCACAAGCGCAACTCTGGAATGAAGCCGTCTTCCGATGGAAGCAGGTGATCAGTATCGATCCAGAGGACGCTAAAGCACATAATAACCTCGGTGTAGCTTACGAAGCACTCGGAAACATGGAGGAGGCTATTGCCTCTTACGAGCGCGCAGCGGAATTAGAACCAAATAATAAATACTACAGACTCAACTATCGGCGGTGCCGTATACATCTTCGACGAAGTGGCGGCGATGCTGAAGACGCACCGCAGTTAGAAGATCCACCACTTACGGAGTAGCGGTCAGCAGTCGGTTCCCGTCAGGAAAGAGGTTTCTTGCTGATAGCCGAAAGGGTTGCGTAGCAACCTGTGCTGATGGCTGATGACTAATATGCAGATAGTCAAAAGAATGGGAATCCTATTGGGAATCTTAACACTTTGCGGATGCGGCAGTGCTGTGACGCGTGTCTCTATTCCGGTGAAAGTTCAATCTGAAATCGACATCACCCGCTACTCCAACTTCGCCATTTTACCGTTTGTCAGCGAGAAACAGGCGGAGCGGAACGAAAAACTACCGCCAGAGATCGGTGAGGAGATCGCTTCAATACTTCGGAGGGGGTTAGCACGCCAAAAACATTTCGAGGTCGTCAGTACACAAGAAACATCAAGACTACTCACTGGGGAGACCATTGGAGAAGATTGGCTTACGGATACAAAGCACTTGAGTCAGCTCGGTGAGTATTTTGAAGTAAAAGCGGTTATCATTGGGAGTTTCCGATTTTATTCCGACAGTCGTCCAAGGCGTTATTATGGAGAGCGCTACTCCGTACAACGGCAACGCTACGTCTCGGACTATCAGGATTACATGCAGAAAACCTACCGACTCTCACTCCGTGTAATGATTGTTGATGTTGAAACCAAGCAGATCGTCTGGGATGAGTCTTACCGGAGGAGCACTGCTGAGGCGCATACCATCGGATCGTTTATTTTCTCACAGGTTGGACCGCAGGCGAATACGATTCGGGAACTCGGTAGACGTGCCGTGTCAGAATTTACACGCCAAATCTCTCCACATTATGAAAGCGAAGATAGATATTTAGTTAATTAGCAATCGGCGTCAGCGGTCAGAAAAGAGAATCTTGCGGCAGGTGAAAACGATAGCAATCGTCCGATCTATCGAAAGCCAACGGCTAACAGCCAATGGTTAAAGAAAAGGTAAGTGATGTGAAGAACAGTAGAAACAGAACTTCATTGATGGAATTGGAAGACAGCAAGAAAGTGCTGGAAGGTTGCAAGGGTGGAAGGTTGGAGTGCACCCATCCTTCCATTCTTCCATTCTTCCAACCAAGTTTTTCCACGTGGGTAGGCGGGTATGTCCTGTCGCTACTTGTTGTCCTCAGCTTGTTATCGCCCGGTGTGGCGTGGTCGCAAAGTTTTGGGAAGAACAAGATTACCGGGCAACGTTTCGATTGGCACATTCACCGGACGGAGCATTTTGACATCCACTACTACCCAAGTGAAGCGAAACTTGTGCCGATTATGGCGGCTATCGCCGAAGAAGCTTACGAACAACACAGCGAAGATTTTGAACATGAGCTGCAAGGCAGGACCCCACTTATCCTTTACAAATCCCACAAAGACTTTCAGGAAACCAACATAATTCTCCAAGAACTTCACGAAGGGATTGGAGGTTTCGCGGAACTCTTTAAACACCGTATTGTTATACCCTTCACTGGGTCCTTGGAAGCGTTTCGAGAGGTGATTTTTCACGAGCTCATTCATATTTTCCAATACGATATTATCTATCAGAAACCGCATGCCCGAATCTATAGCGGCGAGTTCCTGTATTCACCACCAATTTGGTTTATAGAAGGAATGGCGGACTATTTTGCAGAAGACAATGATGCGATTGGGGAGATGGTCATCCGAGATGCCAGCATGAATAACAATGTTGTGCCACTACCCCAACTCCACAATTTCAACCGGCTCAGCTCGCCTTTCGTTGGGTATAAGTTAGGGCAATTAGCGGTGGCGTATCTCACAGAAACTTATGGACGAGAGAAAATCGCTGAGATTTTGCAGGGGTTACGACAAAGTCGCACAAAGGACATCAACAGTGTTTTCCAAGAAGTGCTCGGTGTAGAACTCGAAGAATTTGATAAGGCGTGGCGGCAGACAGTCCGAAAACGCTACTGGCCCCTCGTTGAGGACAGGGAATTGCCGGATCTGGTCGCAAAGAACCTGACCGAGAAATCTCGATACTCCCATAACATTAAACCTGTCTGGTCGCCAAGTGGTGATATTATCGCTTATGTCACGGGAAATGAGGGGTTTCTGGAGATTGTCCTCATGTCCGCAAAAACGGGTGAACGCATCGAACGCGTCACCAAGCGGTTTTTCCGTGAAAAATACGAGGAGATCCGAACCGATTTCGGTGGGTTTGGGAGAAGCCTCGCGTGGGCACCTGACGGCGACAGGATTGCATTCATCGCCAAATATCACGATGCCAATTATCTCCTTGAAGTCAATATTTTAACTGAGAAATTGACCCAATACTTCGAGTTGGATTTCGATAACGTCACTTCACCTGACTACGATGGTAGCGGTGAACGAATCGTCTTTTCCGCACTCAAAGAGGGGCAGGCAGATCTCTATGTCATCGAATTGCTGACCGGTGAAGTGGATAGGCTTACCTTTGACCCATTTAACGATACGCACGCATCTTGGCATCCGGTGACTGGCGAGATTATCTATACCTCCGAGAGAGGCGCGAAAAATAGATTGGTCCTGATAAACCTCAGCCAAGGGACGGAACGCGTGCTGACCGATGGCACCTATAACGCTATCAGTCCAAGTTGGACACCAGATGGGAAATCGATCCTTTTCTGTTCAGATCGACAGGGCATTTACGATATACACAAAATAGCAATCAACGACCAGCAGTCAGCAGTCAGCAGTCAGGTAAAAGGTGATTTGGTTAAATCAGATCCCGCTTTAACTGATAACGCTCACAGCGAGATAAACGTGGAAGCTGACAACGATTCCCCTGAGAGCCAAGAACCGAGGGTTGCCGAGAGCCAACACACTGAAAATGATAGCGTGGAACCTTTGGGTTCCCGACCCGTGGAAATTGAGTTGACGCGCCTTACGAATATGATGACAGGCTGTTTCAATCCGAGCTTGGCTCCCGATGGCAAACATCTGCTGTTTAGTGCCTACCAGAACGGAAAATACGATGTTTGTATCATGGAGATTACCAAAGCAATTGAGGAAAAAATTGGGGTTTCAAGCGTGGCGGAACCTTCTGTAATTTTAACGGAGGAAGAAGAAGAAAATTATAGGATTGCCAGACGGAAATACAGTACGCAATCCTCTTTTACTTTAGATGCGATCTTCCCGGATTTCAGTTTCGGTGCAGATGGCATCCTGAGAAGTACGGTCCAAGTCGTTGGCAGCGACATGTTGGGTAACCATCGTATCGGGCTTAGCGTGATGAACCAATCGAGTTACCTTACACCCGATTTTATCGCACAATACGGTTTTTTGACACACCGAACCGATGTTGGCGCGATGATTTACAACTATCATGAATACCATATCTTGGGGGGTATACAGAGCCGACGCGGCATTCTACAACGGATTACCGGGCTTGGCGCGTATGTCAATTATCCGTTTGACAGATACCATCGACTTGACTTTGCATTCTCAATGTACTCGAAGCCGTTCTCCTTTAACTTCCAAACGCGCGAACCTTTGGACCCATTCGATGACCGGGGCTTGCTCACGATGGGTTCTATTGCATTTGTCGGAGATACAACGATGTGGCGGGAATGGGCACCTTACACAGGTTCGCGGTACCGTATTGAACTTGAACAGTCCTTTCCTGCACTCGGAAGTGAATTGTCGCTAACAAATGTTGTTTTTGATGCCCGACGCTACTTTGGTTTCGGCAGACGGTCTACCTTGGCAACGCGACTCTTGCTCGGGGGTAGTTTCGGTGGTGATAGATCCTATTTTTATCTCGGTGGAATTGATACGCTACGCGGCTATAATTATGAGGAGTTGGTCGGAACACGCATTGGACTTCTTAACTTTGAGGTCCGTATCCCTTTCATAGATGTGCTGCATTTCGGATGGCCCGTCCAGTGGACGATCGGTGGGATTCGTGGAATTGCCTTCGCAGACTTGGGAGGTGCCTGGGCGGATTGGCAATATGGACCGGAGAATCCCTACAGGATATTTGTTCGTGATAAAAACCGGATTCGTCTTGCGGATGTCAAAGCGTCAATCGGGGCTGGACTCCGTTTGCAACTCGGTGTGTTTTCAGTGGATTTCGCAGCAGCGTGGCATACGGATCTAACGAGCATTGAACCCGGTATGAAGTACCATCTCGGACTCGGTCAAGCTTTTTAATAGTTGTCAGTTATCAGTTGTCAGTTAACATTACACCAAAATTGTAGCCTGCAACAACGGCGCAGGCGGATATGAGGAAGGCACGTTAACGTTCAAACGCATGTCATTCCTCCGCAAGGAATAATTAAAATATGGATTCACGAACCAAACGCTTTATTGCAACTGTCGCCATTCTCGCCGTCGTTGGGGGATTAGGTGCCATCTGGGTTAACCTTTATCCCGACTTCCTATGGTTTAAGGTAGTCGACTATTTCAGCGTTTACACTAAAATTCTTAAAACAAAAATCTTGGTCGGTGCAATTGTTGGTGCTTGCTATTTAGCGATTCTTCTAACGAACATTGCCTTAATCTATCGATTCACACCCGCACATCTCAGTCCTGCTTTTATGGGAGGGGCGGACTTCATGGGCGGTGCCGCTGAAAATCCGGGTGATACGCGAAAAATGATTTACGGCGCACTCACCCTTCTTGCGGTGCTTTTTAGTATCATGATGGGCTATGCAGCCAGCGACCGGTGGGAAATCTATCTACGCTACGCTAATGCTGAGGACCTCGCTTTCCGTGCCGCTGCACCTATTGTTGTAGAGGAAAGTCTCAATTCTGCCGAAATTCCTGTCTCACAACTCGAACTTCAAGCGAAAAACATCAGAGTCGGGGATCAGATAAGCGTCCAGGTAAACGGGGCGAATCAAGACGCACGGGTTGAAGCTATTTTGGACCTCGGTGATGTGGGGGCCATCCGTTTGAATACGCCTGTTCAGATAGAACCGGGACAGAAGGCTTTTTTCACGTCTCCTGCGCGCGATCCTATCTTTGATAAGGATGTCGCCTACTACGTTTTCAGGATGCCAGCGGAACGTTATGTTTGTGGAACGCTCTTCGGGGTCTTTATGTTAGTGACGATATTTGCGATCGTCATCTACTTTTTTCACGGACTCATCACCGGAGATACCAGCCAATTTCGGTTCCGTCCACCTTTCAATGTGAAAGCACACTTGTTCACGCTTGTGGGATTGACGCTCCTCTTCCGGGCATGGAACTACCGCTTTGCTATGTTTGATCTGCTCTACACGACAAACGATGTTGTCCGTGGCGGTGGTGGATACGCCGCAATGAAGGCACGACTTCCCATTTTATATTTCTTGATTGGACTTACAATCCTGTGTGCCCTCATTTTCATCATTTCTATCTTCCTCCGACGCAACACCCTCGCTTTTGGCGGACTCGCTGTGTTTCTGATTGCCGGATTCCTTGGACAAATCTATCCTGTCGCTATACAAAGATGGCAGGTTGAACCCAGGAAACAGGTGTTGGAGGCGGACTATATCAACTACAACATCAAAGCGACGCTCGAAGCTTATGGTTTGGCTGAGAACACCGTAACAGAAGAAGAATACCCCTTAACAGAACAACTCAGTTATGATGATATAAGAAGTGCCGAAAACGCTTCTGTTTTCAATAGCATTCGTCTCTGGGATTGGCGACCCTTGCGCAGAACCTTCCGACAGCTCCAAGAATTGCGGACACAATATGATTTCAACGATGTCGATATCGATCGCTATGTCGTTGATGGTGAGATTCGACAGGTAATGCTCTCTGGACGGGAACTCAATATTAATGAACTTCCTATCGAAATTAGAAATGACTGGTATAAGCAGACCTATACCTACACGCACGGCTACGGCGCAGTTGTAAGTCCCGTCAATGAGATTGATAATGGCAAACCTAACATGTACATTCAAGGATTGCCCCCTATTGACTATGACGAGCAGTGGCAGCATCGGTTCAGCGAAACACCGGGACCCCGTATCTATTATGGTGAACGCACGGATCGCTATGTTATCGTACATCCCGAACGGAGCCAAGGACTTGAGTTTGACTATCCGCAGGAAGGGCAACAATACGCCGAATATGCATATCAAGGTAAGGGCGGCGTAGAACTGAACTCTTTCTGGCGTAAAATGGTATATATGCTGAAGTTCGATAACGAAATTAACTTCGTGCTACCCGGTGAAATTTCGCCGACAAGCCGAATCCTCTACGAACGGAACATCAAAAATCGGATCCAAAAAATCGCACCCTTCTTACGGTACGACGGGGATCCTTACATCATTCTCTATAACGGTAGATTGGTGTGGATGATTGATGCCTATACCATCACGCACCGATATCCTTATTCCGTTTCAATGCGAGAATTCGTCAGCGAGAGAAGACGGCAGATTGCTAACGCACAGCAGAGTGCTGAACCGTGGGGGAACTACATCCGAAATTCTGTTAAAGTTATCGTGGATGCTTACGATGGTACTGTCGATTTTTACATCATGGAGCGGGAACAAGATCCAATCGCAGAATGTTATCGAAAGATTTTCCCAGACCTTTTCAAATCGTTTGAGGAGATGCCGGATGAGCTGAAGGCGCATGTCCGATACCCGACCTCTATGTTCCTTATCCAAGCACGCGTCTATCAGGATTACCACATGAAAGACCCCGTAACCTTCTACGCAGGCGAGGATAAATGGGAGATCGGCAGAGAACTTTATGACAATACTGATGCCCAAACGCGACAGGCTTCCGCGCCTCAGCAACCAAGAAGTCCCTTCGCACCCCAGCAGGTCCCCCAAAGTTCCAGTTCAAACGGACAACCCGTTGAACCCTATTATGTGGTCATCAGACTACCAGGGCAGGAGCGATCGGAATTCATGTTGATGTTACCGTTCACACCGTTCAACAAACCGAATCTGACTGCATGGCTTGCTGCCCGATGCGACTTGCCCCAATATGGGCAGCTCCTTGTTTACCGGTTCCCGAAAGGGAAACAGGTCGCTGGACCGATGCAAGTGGAGAACTTTATTAGCCAAGAACCGGAAATTTCACAACAGATTAGCCTCTGGAATACACAAGGATCCCGTGTCTTACGCGGAAATCTGTTGATTCTGCCGATGAACAACTCACTACTCTATGTTGAGCCTATCTATATACAATCCGAAGATGAAAAAACCGCTATTCCCGAATTACGACGGGTCGTCATCGGATATGGGAACGAAGTCGTATGGGGTGAAACGCTTGAGGAGGCACTCGTCAATATGTTCGGACAGGGAACAGGGATCCAGACCTCCGCTGCGACAGCGACAACTGACGACACCGACGCGGGAACTGGTGTCGGGACAGACCAAACTTCGTTGCAAGGTCTCATCGAGCAAGCGAACCGTTATTTCAATGCGGGACAGGATGCACTACGCGCTGGTAATTGGACAGAATATGGGCGGTATCAACGCCTTTTAGAGCAAACTTTACGTCAGCTGACTGAATAGCTGACGGCTAATAACTATTAAAGGAGGTGAAACAGATGGCTCTCGATTGGAAACCACGGCACCGGGACATGATCATTGGGGATATCCCATGGTTAGCCAGAATCAGTGACAAAGCCAGTGCAAAACTGCAGGGTATCCTCGGTGAGTATATCTACCCGTGACCGCAGGATAAGTTGTTCCTGGAGGAACACGAGATAAGTGCTGAGGCGTTCACTGAGATGGTGAAAAATAACCCCTCAGACGAGGAAATGATTGCAGCTATGAAGAAATTGGATAGTTAGTTTAATAGCCGTCAGCTGTCAGCCGTCAGCGATCAGCAAGAATACCTCTTTGCTGACTGCCGACCGCTGATTGCTGACTGCCATTAACACGGAGATCTATTTTTTTGGAACTGACAAAGTACCGAGATCAAATTAACGAGATTGACGATCAAATTTTAGTGCTGCTACAGAAACGGGCTGAGATTTCCAAGCAGGTCGGTGCGATGAAGGCAAAAACAGGCATTGCAGAGGTCTATGTTCCGCATCGGCAGAAGCAGATTATTGAACGTTTGAAGAAACGAAATCACGGAAACCAGTTCCCGGAAGCCGCACTTGAGGCGATCTGGACCGAGATTTTATCTGCGTCCCGTTCCTTGCAGGATCCGGAGCGGGTAGCCTTCCTCGGACCCGTCGGCAGTTTCGGACACTTGGCGGCTCTATCTCATTTCGGCACATCAACTGAGTTTATACCTATCCACCCACAGATTGACATTTTTACTGAGGTTGAGTCTGGTAGGGCGGACTACGGTGTGGTGGCTATTGAAAATTCAGCCCAAGGCACTGTTCGTGATGTTTTGGAACGTTTCCAACGCACGCCTTTGTGGATTTGCGCGGAGATATTCCAACCGATAAAGCAGCACCTTTTATCAAGGTCACCGCTCACAGAAATTCGGTGTGTCTACTCTCATCCGCAACCTTTCGCACAATGTAAGGCATGGTTGCGGCGACATCTCAGTGGTGCTGAGCAGATTGAGGTTGTGAGTACGTCTGAGGCGGCGCAGCGCGCCGCACAAGAGTCGTCAGCAGCTGCCATTGCAAGTGAACTCGCAAGCGAAATTTATGAGGTCCCAATCGTCGCGAACTCCATTATGGATGAACCTGATAACACGACTCGCTTTTTTGTGATAGGGAAGCATATTCCAGATCCAAGCGGCTATGATCGGACTTCGCTGTTTTTCGCAATTCCGGATCAGGTTGGCGCACTACACCGAGCCTTGGGTATTTTAGAACAAGCAGAATTGAATCTGAGTTATTTAGAGTCTTTGCCGTCGCGAGCCAAACCGTGGGAATATGTCTTCTTTACTGAGATGGACGGTCATATTGCTGAAGAACGCGTCATCATCGCATTTGAGAAGCTTGAAGAATTATGCCGGCACGTCAATGTCCTCGGATCCTATCCACGCGGATCTTTTTAATTTTTTAATTGTACCTTGCGGAGGAATAACGTCCGTTTCAACTATCAAGGGCGTTCCTTAAACCCGCCTGCGCCGTTGTTGCAGGCTGCTGCTTTGGGTAGAAAAATAAAGATAAAACTAAACAGTAGCCCGTAACATTGTCCCGCAAGCCTTTATAGGAGACCTGCGATAGGAGGGCGGCTCTACGGAGAGGCACTCTATGTATCAAACCCACCTCACTGAACCGCAAGGAAAAATTAAAAATCCGCAAGGAAAAATTAAAAGACAGATTCAGGCGCGCGCAAACGAACTCGGATTTGAACTCATTGGAATTACACCCGCAGCGCAGAGTGAAACGATTGCTCGATATCAGCAGTGGATAGAAAGCGGGTACGCCGGGGAAATGAGTTATCTTGAAAAGCATCTCCCGCTGAAGACAGATGTCCGTCGACTGCTGACAGAAGCGAAATCTGTGATTAGCCTCGCGATGAACTATTATACGCTCGATCCGCCGGAGGTACTCGCACAAGATCCCGGACGAGGACAGATCTCCCGTTACGCATGGGGCGATGATTATCACGAACTTATTCGTGAACGCCTTTTAGAACTTGTCACTTTTATTAAACAGACTGCTGAAATCGAATTGCGAACCCGCGTCTGTGTTGATACCGCACCTATTATTGAACGGGAGTACGCACAGAGAGCAGGCATCGGATGGATCGGTAAAAATACGAACTTGATTCATTGGCGTTCGGGGTCTTGGTATTTTCTCGCAGAGGTCCTCATCGATGTTGCATTGGAATCCGATGAATCAGATCTTCGCGGGAGTTGTGGCACTTGCACGCGCTGTATTGAAGCGTGTCCAACGGACGCAATTATTGAACCGAATCTGCTTGATTCTCGGCTCTGTATCTCTTATCTGACAATCGAGTTAAAGGGGAGCATACCGAAGGCACTTCGCCCTAAGGTGGGGAATTTAATCTTTGGCTGCGACATCTGCCAAGAGGTCTGTCCATGGAACAGTAAAGCCGTTCCGACAACCGAACCCGCGTTTCAGCCGCGCGATGGAAACCTCGCTCCTCAGTTACTTTCGCTTGTGGGTATGACGCAACAAGAATTTAGCCGACGATTCAAAGGGAGTCCAATCAAACGCGCGAAACGTCGAGGGTTCTTGCGAAATGTCCTTGTTGCTATCGGTAATTGGGGAACGCGGCGGTCGGATGCACTCCATCACGATGATCGTGATCGGGTGACTTCCGAAGCTGTTCCAGCACTCGAAGGCGCATTAGTGGATCACGAACCTTTAGTTCGAGGTCATGCCGCCTGGGCATTGGGAAAAATCGGAGGCGAAACCGCCAAACGGGTATTGAAAACGCGACTCACAGTTGAAACCGATCAAGATGTTATCACTGAAATTCAGGACGCGCTCTTAGAGACAGAGCAACTATCGGGGAGGGACCAGAAAAATGCGTGAAACAACTGGACATCATATCTCAGCCCCTGGGGCTGGCACAAATGGACTCGCATGGCACGGAACATCGCTCTGGAGCGTGGAAGGGGTTGGACCTATCCACAAAATCAATCCTGAAACCGGCGAAGTTGAACTAACACTTACGCCTCCCTACCCCGGCGGTGCTGGCATAGAATGGGATGGCGAGCATCTCTGGTATAACAGTATATGGCAACAAACTTTCTACAAACTCACGATCCCTGAACTGGAAGTCGTTACAACATTTTCATCGCCTGGGGAAGGTCCACACGGGCTGGCTTATGATGGGGAGCATCTCTGGAGTGTTGACATGAACACGGGGCGGTTCATCAAGCAATGCCCCAAAACTGGCGAAATCCTTGCTGAGCTGCAAACACCGGGCGGTCGAGCACACGGACTCGCATGGGATGGAAAAGCACTTTGGAACGCCGATACGAACGACCATGTCGCTTACCGAATCCATCCCGAATCCGGTGAAGTGCTCAATAGCGTTTCGTGTCCAAACGAACCGCATGGACTCACTTGGGATGGCACGGCTTTATGGTACGGCGATGATAAAGCAAAGACGATCTATAGACTCAGCATATCAGACTAACGTCGACCCGCAGCCCTGTTCAATAGTTATCGGTCATCTTTTCTGAAATTATGCACCCTTTTCATCTATAAATTGTGTCACTAATTAAGTACAAGGAAGACGCATTACGAAGAATTCAAAAAAACGTTACCAATCAAAACAGTTCACCTTGACTCACACCTGTTTTTGTCGGTTCAGGGCATTAGGTCATGTCTAATAGCGAGGGAAGAGAATTGAGAAAATTACAGATAACTATGCTAACCTTATTCTTCGGAATTGGGTTGATTATGCAAAGCAGCGCCGACCGAGTGCAACTTAACACGAGTGCTGCTGTGATCCAAGATCGTTTTGGTGCAAGTGTCGGTATTAGCGGTGATTATGCAGTGGTCGGTGTTCCGTATGATGATACTGACTTCGGCAGGGACACAGGCTCACTTCAGGTCTTTCTGCGCACCGAAACCGGGTGGGTCCAACATCAAAAATTGTTCGCCAGCGATGCCGATGCGGGCGACCGATTCGGCACAACACTCGCCATGAGTGGTGATTACCTTGTCGCTGGTGCACCGGCGAACGATGGAGCCGGTAGGAACTCAGGTGCCGCTTATGTCTTTAGGCGGCAGGGGACTGAATGGATAGAGCAAGCCAAGCTCATCTCACCTGAGGAAACGCGGGGCGACTATTTCGGTATCTCGGTAGCGATTGATGAAGATACCGTCCTCATTGGAACTCACCGTTCAAACGAACCTTTAGCAGATGGCGGTTCCGTCTACGTTTTCGAGCGGAACGGAGAGGTTTGGACTCAAACAGCCAAACTCACTGCGCCGGATGCTTCTAATTTCGCATACTTCGGCTTTTCCGTTGGAATTGATGGAGATACCGCTATTATTGGGGCGACTCGTGATGATGAAGCCGGGAATGATGCCGGTGCTGCTTATGTTTTCGTCCGAAACCAATTCGGATGGATACATCAGGCGAAACTCATCGGAAACAATACCGAATCGGATGATAACTTTGGATACGCAGTCGATGTTGACGGCGATTTTGCCATTGTGACCTCACCTAAAAACAGAGGGACTGGTGCTGCTTACATCTATAGGCGCGAAGGAACCGTATGGGAGCAAAAAAGAAACCGCATTCGTATTCGTATGATTCCAATTGACCCTGATGGCGCAACCTCTTTCGGTGTTTCTGTTGATATCAAGGGAGAAACCGCTGTCATTGGCGCGACGGGGGCCAACGTTGGAGATGATGTCGTCGGTGCCGCTTATGTCTTTACCCAAAATGAACCTCCATTTTGGAATCAACACACAAAGTTAGTCGCCGGTGATAGAAATGGTGGTGACCAGCTTGGATTCGCTGTCGCCATTGGTGAGAATGAAGTGATCTCCGGCGCGCCACTGCAGGATGCCGGGGGGTTGTCCTCCGGTGCTTCATACCTCTTTGAACAAAGAGAAGACGGGTCGTGGGTAGAGAGCGGTAAACTCAGTGATGGTGAAACCGCTTCAGAAGATCAATTCGGAATATCTGTTGCTATCAGTGGTAACTACGCTATCTCTGGCGCACAGCAGGATGACGACATCGCACCGAACGCGGGTGCCGCGTACATCTTTGAGCGCGCCGGCACCCTCTGGCTACAACGCAAAAAACTTACTGCTGACGACGCAAAGGCGGGGGATCTGTTCGGAAATGCTGTCGCAATGGATGGCACAACCGTCCTTGTTGGGGCACCTGGGGTTGATGACGCAGGACCCGAATCCGGCGCGGCATACATTTTCGTGCAAGCCGGCGAGGAGTGGGTTCAACAGGCGAGATTCATCGGTGGCGACCTCGGAATGTTTGATCAGTTCGGATCATCTGTCGCGGTACATGGGAATACCGCTGTCGTCGGTGCCTATGGAAAAGATGAAGTTGGCGCGGATTCCGGTGCCGCATACGTCTTTGTCCGAAACGGAACATCTTGGACGCAACAGGCGAAACTCGTCCACCGAGGTGCTGTGCCGGGCGACCAGTTTGGTTTTGCTGTTTCTGTCTATAACGATAATGTCCTCATCGGTGCCCACCAGAGCGACGCAGCGGGACCCGATTCAGGCGCAGTCTATCTCTTTACGCGCAATGGAGGCACATGGATACAAGACCTGCTGCTTCTGCCAAATGATATTGGCATCGGTGACGGATTCGGTTACTCTATCGATTTAACGAACGGAGCCGCTATCATCGGATCACCTACAGAGGATCGCAATCTTGACGACCTCGGAGCCGCTTATATTTTTGTGGAGACGCGGGATTCTTGGGTCCAACAGGCAAAGTTAACCGCCTCCGATGGCGATGCTGGTGATGAATTCGGTTCAGCCGTCGCAATTCACGAAGATACCGCAATCGTCGGGGCATGGAAGGATAACCATCCCTTGCAGGATCCGCATGATGATCCCACAATACTAATGGACAGAGGCGCGGCTTACTCCTTTTTGCGCGATGGGTTGTCTTGGGTAGAGAAACGCCGAATTGAGGCCGCTGGCACAAATCAATCGGATCTCTTTGGAGCAGCTGTTGCCATCAGAGGCTCGTTTGCTATCGTCGGTGCTTCAGGTAGCGACAATGCCGGTGATAACTCAGGCTCCGCTTTTATCTTTAACCCAATTGACCTTGGATTCCGCGCTGCGGATGTCCCATTCTCTGTGGATCCATCTTCGCATTTGCTCTCGACGCTCGGATATATCAAACAGACAACAATTCTCCAGAATTATCCGAATCCCTTTAATCCAGAGACGTGGTTTCCCTATGATCTGGCAGAGCAGGCAGAAGTTATTTTGAAAATCTACGATGTCCGCGGTGGGCTTGTCCGTCAGTTGAATATCGGATTACAAGAACCGGGCAGGTATCGGAGCCAAGAGAAAGCCGCGTACTGGGATGGAAGGGACGCTTATGGCACGAAGGTCGCAAGCGGCATCTATTTCTATACATTTACCGCTGGCGATTTCCAACGCACCCGCCGGATGGTAATTCTCAAGTAGCGGTCGGCAATCAGCAATCAGTTGTAGGAGCGAGCTCCAGCTCGCGATTCCCTAATCAGAAGAAACTGGAAGGATCGGAGAAGAAAAGGATGGGACCCCAACCTTCCAGTCTTCCAATCTTCCATCCCCATACTGAGAGTTTCCAATACGCTGACTGCCAATAATCCGGAGGAGACACTAAATGAGCCAAAGCACTGGCTATGATGATTTACAAACCCATATCCGTCAATTGAAGACGCCTCCAATTGAGACATGGGAAAATCAGTATAGCCACCGAGATTACACAATCGAGATTACCAACTTAGAGTTCACTGCGGTGTGTCCTAAAACGGGACTCCCGGATTTCGCAACACTCTGTATCACTTACGTGCCAGACCAGCACTGTGTCGAACTGAAATCGTTGAAGGAGTACTTTCTTTCCTACCGAGATGTCGGTATCTTTCATGAACACGTCGTGAATAAAGTGCTGGAGGACTTTGTTGAAGCCTGTCAACCACGGAAAGCAGAAGTTGTCGGTGATTTTAACATCCGAGGCGGCATCAAAACGATTGTGCGTGCAAGTTACCAGAGTTAAGGTTGTCAGAGCGCGCATTTTGTAGCGTAAACTTGTAGGAGGGGTTTCTAACCCCGAATGCCTGATGAGGTACTTCCGCCTCAGGTAAATTAAAAAATCGGGACGGAGCGACCGATCCGTGCCGATTCATAGAGCGCATCGAAGATTTTCGCAACGTTCAACACCTCTTCAGCGGGCACAGGAGACGGCAATCCGTCTCGAATAGCCGTGTGGAACGACTCAAATTCACTCGGTAACCCTGTGAGCAGTTTCGGGGTATAATTCACCATCTCATCTTTTTTATCAAGGTAAATCTGAAGCGGTTCATAGGTTGCACCGGCTAAGTCTCCCATAAAGAACGTTCCGCCGATGTTCTCGATATGTGATGCCCACGCCGTTTCCAAAGTCACCGTCAACCCACCCTCAAAGCGGATAGTACCCATCGCGAAGTCTTCCACCTCGAATTCTTCAGGATTCCATTTCCCCCACGGGTTGATGACATTCTCTTTATGTCCAAACTTCGTTGCTGTCATACCGAACGCCTCAATCGGTTTCGGAGAACCGATCATCCAGAGTAACACATCGAGGATATGTACGCCAATATCAATCAACGGTCCGCCGCCTGCGATGGCTTTACTCAGGAAAGATGGCGAGGCAGGGACCCCACGCCGTCGCACTGACATTGCGCGGGCATAGTAGATGTCTCCAAAGAAACCTTCGTCGTAGAGTTTGCGTAAAGTGCGCGCCTCCGCACGGAATCGAGATTGTAACCCAATCTGTAGCACTTTGCCGCTCGCCTTTTGTGCATCTACCATTGCTTGTCCGTCGATAGCATTGGCAGCAATAGGCTTTTCACAGATAACATGTTTTCCCGCGTTCAACGCCGCGATAGTGGGTCCGGCATGGAAGTTGTTCGGCGTGCAAACGCTCACCGCATCCAGTTCATCCATTGCCGCCAATTCCTCATAATCACTGAAGACGTGTGGAATGTTGTGCTGTTTGGCGAACGCTTTCGCACGAGTTTCGTCGATGTCGCACGCCGCGATAATCGAAACACCCTTGACGCCTTTATGACCCGGAAGGTGTTTACCACCAGCAATACCACCGCAACCAACAATACCTACCTTGATTTCTTTCATTTTTTTCTCCTATTTTAAATTGCCACAACTTGCGGGGCTTGTTCCAAGTTCAGGTTATGCGCCCCTGCCCACTCCGTGCCAGCCCAGTGCACCCCGTTCGGATCGTGCCTGCCCTGTGTGTCTATGGAGGCACCAAGAAACTGCCTACCGAGATCGTCCAGATTTTCCACCAGTGTTTTATCTGGTTGCAGACTGTCATTGTAATAGCGCAGATAATAATCAGGCTTAACCCAGCGGTAATGGTACCCGTAGATGACGACTTTAGAGATATTCTCTCTGAAATTGAGTCCCGCTGCATGATAGATACGACTTTCAAACAGAAACGCATCTCCTGCGTGCAGGAGCGGTTCGTCATACACAGGTGGATCAACATCGCCTTCGCGGATACCCAACGGTTTACTCAGTTTGTGGCTCTTTCGGATAAACCACGTCGCACCTGAGTTCGGCACGCTGAAATCCGTTAAACAGTAACCGACCTTCAAGCCGACGCGTGGGCACCCCGCATGCCCAACGTCCAGATGCACACCGACGTCTCGATGCCAATTGCGGTTGTCAGGTTTTTCAGGTGCCTGTGGGTGCTTGTGGATGAGTGCTGTGTTCGTGATATGGATATTTGTACCGAGCAGTTGCAGAATCAACGGCACTGCTTTCGACTGTGTCGCGAGATCAGCGAATGCGGGTTCTTGTACCAATCCGTCCCGCCGATGTGCGTAATAGTTGTGGTACTCAAACGATTCCATGAGCCGGTCACCTGCCTCGGTCAGACGTTGAATCATCTCACTGTCAATTGCTGAGCGCACGATGAGGTAACCGTTTTCCTCGAATTCTTGGCGTTGTGTCTCCGTCAACTGAACAAATTCCATTTTTTAAATTTTCCTTGCGGTTAAGGTGAGTGGATTTGGGATTTAACGTTCATTTCTCTGGAGTCGTCAATCCTTACAGGCTTGACTTGATTTTCTATGCCAATGTAGGAGGGAACTCCGATTCCCGACCCATCTTCATAGATGTCTTGCGAGCTGCGCCCTTAGGGGCATTTAGTTCTCCATTTTTAGGAGGGTTTTGGATACCCCGGCCCGGTAGGTGCGGTTTTGCGGCGTACTCGCCCAAATGCGATCTGCATTCCTAACCAGGGTTCCCACCCGTTACTGGGAAGGGACACCGGATCCACCCAAATTCCCATAATTGCTTAAAACTAAATGACCCTGGCTGCGCCCTAATAGAGGGTTGAAAGACCTATCAAAATATGCTATCATAAACGCAAAATAACGTCTACTAATAAGTAGGTCTGTCTCAACGGACAATGAAAACGAATCTCCTCTGTCTTTCTTTACTAATTTTCCTATCGGTGGCAGGTCTTGCCCTGGCAAAACAGGGAAACCAGCCAGACAGGGCGGCACACGCCTATGAAGTAGGCTTACAGGCACTCACGCAAGGAAAGAATCGTGATGCATTTGCGGCGTTTCAGCGAGCAGTAGAACTGGACCCAACCCTCGCTGAAGCACACTATCAACTCGGTCTGCTTTACGGCAAACAATCCCAATGGAAACCAGCCATTGATGCACTCCAGACCGTGATTAACCTCACACCCGATTTTGCTGATGCCCATGTTCGCCTCGGCGAGGCGTATCTTATCGGCGTAGCGAGTGCTAAAGATGCGACTGAACCCTTGGAACGTGCCCTACAGTTGCAGCCTGACCTCTCACGCGCGCGAAGGCTTTTAGGCGATGCATACCTCCGACAGAACCGAATCGACGATGCGATTCGGCACCTTAAACAGGTGTCACGGGATAGTGAAGCCCGTTACCTTCTCGGTCTTGCTTACTACCAAAAAGAGGATTTCACGCAAGCGATACCGCACTTTGGAGCAGTTATTAAACGCAAAAGTCGGCATACCAAAGCGCATTTTAATCTTGGGAATTGTTATCTCCGCACGGGGAAAGTCGCCGAAGGACGCGCTGCGCTCCGCATGTTTGAGAAACTCACACGTGAAGAGGAGCAATTGGCATCACTGCAGCGTTTGATTCATAACGATCCGCAACGCCTGCAACCGCGTTATGAGCTTGCAGAACTATTTATGAAAAGGACGGAATGGGAGCTTGCTACGGCGGAACTCAAAGTGTGTCTCGGCATCGCACCGCACGATGAGAAGGCATCTGAACTGCTTGGTTACATTTACCTGCAAATAGAGGCGTATCCAGAGGCACTTGAAGTCTATGGACGTCTCGTTGAAGCACATCCAGAGAGCGCGATATACCGAAATAGTCTCGGCATTGTCTATATGATGCTAAAAAAACCGCAACAGGCGATCGCGCAGTTTGAAACGGCGACACGCCTTGGCTCAACGAATCCACAACTTTACCGAAACTTGGCGAATGCCTATCGGCAGGTCGGTGAACAGGTGAAAGCAGAACAGGCGTACCGACGTTACCGTTCCCTAACAAAATAGGAGTCAGCCGACAGTTATTCTTCTGACTGCCGACAACCGATGGCTGACAGCTATTCCGCTATGAATAAATCACGATCTTGGTTTTCAAATGCTACCAATATCCGACCCGCATGGTTGAGAAAAAAAAGTTTACAGCGGGAAGAGCGTGCCGACGTGTGCGTTATCGGTTCCGGCGCGGGTGGTGCGGTCGTCGCGAAAGAACTCGCTGAAGCCGGACTATCGGTAATTATTTTAGAGGCAGGGGAAAATCACGATCCAAGTACTTTTAACAGTTACGAACCGGAAATGCTACGTCGCCTTTTCTGGGATAGCGGTTTACGGGGCACGCGGGACAACGCGATTGTCATTTCGCAGGGGAAAGGCGTTGGCGGTTCAACGGTGCATAATCTCTGTTATGCCGTCCGTCCGCCCCAAGCACTGTTATACAGGTGGCAAGTTCCAGAGATTTGGCCCCACTACAATCAGGTGGAGGAGATTCTCGGCGTTACGCAGATGCAAGAAACAGACGTAAATCCATTAAATGCTGTTATCCGCCGCGGGTGCGAAGCCATGGGATGGCGCGGTGCCGTCCAGAGACACAATCGCAGCGAATGCCCTACATGTGGTGTTCAATGTCTATTTGGGTGCCCTGTTTCTAAAGCAAAGCAAATTGATTCGAGAAGCACAGGCAAGCAGAGCATGGCGGTCACGTATATCCCTTTGGCACTTGCCGCAGGTGCGAAACTCTACAGCGACTGCACGGCTGAGAAAATTCACGTGGAAAAAGGGCGAGTCGTTGGTGTATCCGCTCGGTTGCCATCGGGCGGATTGTATATTCAAAGCGATAGAGTGGTGCTCGCCGCTGGCGCAATTAACTCGCCACAACTCTGGTTAAAAAGTGGACTGCCTAATGCCAATCGACGGGTCGGAAAAAACCTCCACCTACATCCCGCTGCCTTTGTCGGCGGTATCTTTAACGAAACGATTGATGGACATCTCGGTATCCCGCAAAGTTACTATATTGATCAGTTTCTGGATTTGAGACGCGCGCCGGACAGCGGTTATCTCCTCATGCCGGCTTTCGGTTCACAGATGATAGTGGCGGCGAGTCTGCCGGGGTTCGGTGAAGATCATCGAGCATTCATGGAACGCTATCGGCACATCGCTGCGCTCCTCGTCCTTTTGCATGACAGGACAACCGGACGCGTATCGGTAGATTATA
>JAGWBV010000052.1:0-362 GCA_021295715.1 Candidatus Poribacteria bacterium
TCCTTTGTCTCCAAGAATCATTGGATACCGACCGCCTTGAGACAGCACCGACAGCACCTCTCGGTCATCTATATGTGCCGAAGCGATGGCAAAATCAACCGGAACGCCTTGACGCGTTGTGATCAGATGCCCCCGAAATCCAAAGAAGGTTCCGAGACTTTTCGTGGCACAATGTCCATAAGTCGCAAGCGTTCCCGAAGCATCCGCCCATTTCAGATCCGACCGGGAGGCTTCAGCACGATTGCGGTCACAAATCGGGATCGGAAAAGAATCAACGAGAAACACATCCGTCTTGGGAAAGTAGACCGTCAATGCCCGACGCAGCACTTCACTCGCCGTCGAAAGATTGCGTCTGCGTCTAT
>JAGWBV010000052.1:602-40587 GCA_021295715.1 Candidatus Poribacteria bacterium
CTGTAAGTCCATCCTTATGTTTCCTTTTGTTTAGGTGAACTTATAGGATAACATAAGGGTGGATACATTCACAGAAAAAGAAAACCTATCTGCTCTCAAATCAAGGAAAAACAATTAGCACAAGGCGTTATAGTTACAAATACCTTCAAGAGGTAGAAGATACCCTCCTTTGGAATGAAAAGAATCTCCGATCCCCGCAAATCAATTCGCTTCGTCCCCAAGGGTTTGGGCAATATTCTCCCGATGCCCCTGAAAACAAACGTTGGATGCGGCTGTTTACGACAATGAGCCTAACACATTCTGATGGATATATCCTTTACACGACGGGACGATCGGATTTTTTCAACGGGTTTGATGAGAAAGGCGAATTTGTTCCGCATCACGAACACATCTGGTACGACTTCTGGAATGCCCCGCTCGGTCGTCCGATCGGTGGTGATGAAAGCAAGGGGGTCCTCCACAAAACCTCTAAAGGTATCACGATAGATGGGTTATTTATCCGCGAATTCACTAACGGTTGGGCAGTCTATAACCGCAGTGGTGCCCCTCAAGTTATTCAACTATCAGAACAGGCAACAGGTGTAGAAAGTGGTTTGCTTAACACCCTTCACATCCTCCCTGACTTAGACGGTGAAATCTACCTGAAAAGAACAACCGATAGTCACGATGTCAATGCGGACGGTATTGTGAATATTCTGGATTTGGTTGCGGTTGCCAATGGGTTCGGCAAAAAAGCACCGGATGTAAATGGCGATGGCGTTGTCAATGTTTTGGACTTGGTCGCTGTGGCAAATGCGTTCGGGCAGTAGGAATATTAGGAACTACCAGAAAACCAACAGACTCCTCTTTTCAAATTCGATTTTGCCATCTAAACTTTGGTATGGTATAATAGATAGCGTTGCGATTAAGCTTCCTGCGCCATTGAGTGAAGAACTAAGTACGCGTGGATAATAACAAAGCACCAACGCGGACTTCATACATATTCGATGCATATTAGAAATCAAGAAAAATTGGCTGAATTTTCACAGAAACATCCGAATTCTAAATCGGCAATTGATAGGTGGCTTGAATTGATGGAGCGAGAAAATTTCGGTTCGATCATTGAGTTACGAGAAATATTTCCGCATGCTGACCCGGTCCGAGTAAAAGTGCAGAGGAGGCAATCTGTTGGCGTTCACGTGAGTATAGAAGCGATCGCGACAGTTTTCAACATTGGCGGCAACAAAGCGCGTCTTATCGTATCCATACAGTACCAATTGCAACGTGTTACCGTTCATAAGGTTCTAACGCACGCAGAATATGATAAGTGGGACAGGAGGATTTAAAAAATAATGTCAACTAGTACACAAACAACAAAAAATGTATTGCCCTTATTGGTGCCTCCGCCCCCTACGAAGCCGAGCCTGCTTGAATCCCAGAAACAAGCTCCTTTTATAACACAACCGGCTCCACTTCTCGAAGCTGTGAAGTCTGCCCCCCGTTCAGAAAGTGACTATCGCTGGCTTGCATACGTACTGGAGTTGCTAATTGAGATTGGGAATCGAGACGAAAGCCTTAGTTTCAACACTGTATTGAGGCGTGACTACAAGCAGCTTTCATTCCTGCTGGAAGAGTTAGTTCTTACAGTAGGTGAAAATGTACACCATCCTGCTGCCTCCCTGATGATGCTTGTTGGGTTTCTCGTTGAAAGGTATGAGACCGAGAACATTCCAAAATTGTTAGATCTCCCACCAGAACCGATAGAAGCGGATCTCGTTGAACAAGACGACGAATGGGAAATCTTAGAGATACGGGACCTCACACCAGAAGAGATGCAGGAACTTGAAAAAAACCATCCCCCTGCTGCTATCTTAGAGTGGAGCAAAACGGAGGTAGTTATCCACGCCTTCTTCTCAATGGGTAATATCCTTTCGGAGGGTGGTTGGGTAAGAGAAGCCATCTCTGCCTACGATATGGCACTCCGCTTGAAACCGGATTACGCCGAAGTTTACTACAATCGGGGCACAGCGAAAACGTTGATTGGCGAACACCAACTTGGCATCACTGATTTTGACGAAGCCATCCGCCTGAAACCTCAATTTGTAGAGGCACACTACAATCGCGGTGCGGCAAAACTTGCCCTCAACCAGAGTGTCGCGGCGCGTCCTGATTTTCAAACGGCGTTAAAATTGATGGAACAGCAGGGACGTGAAGATATCAAAACCAACATCACCCAATACCTTGGAGAAAATTAAAGAGGAAGTGATGAAACGCATTTACACACTACTTGTGTTCGTTATGGGGGGCTGTATCGTCTGTGGTGCTGCATCAGCACAAGAGGCGTGGATGCCGGATGAGAACTTGCAACAGGCAGTGCGCAAGAAACTCGGAATTCCTGAACACATTCCGCTAATACCCCCAGAGATTCATCGCCTGCATGATCTTGTGAGTATAAATGAAGGTATTAAGAATGTACAGGGCTTGGAACACGCTATAAATCTTAGCTTTTTGCATATCGCCCCGGCTGAAGTCTCTGACCTAACACCCCTCGCGGGACTACTCTCATTAAAGACTTTAAAGTTATACGGCAATAACATTTCGGATATCACACCGCTTTCAAACTTAACTGCCTTGAAGCACCTCCAACTGCACGATAACCAGATTACCGACTTAACACCCTTAACTCATTTAACAAACTTGGAAGAGTTAACTATTGCTGGAAACCCTATTGCTGATTTTAGCCCGCTTGCCAAATTTCCACATTTTGCCCATCTTATTCCTACTGTGATTGAGATACCGGATCCGACCCTCCAACGAGTTATTCGAGAAAAACTTGGACTACCAGCAAAAATACCATTAACGGATGTAGAGATGCGTCGACTTGGGGATTTGGTAGTTTTAGAGTCTGAGATAGCGAATCTTCAAGGATTAGAGCATGCTGTAAATCTCCATTTTTTACATTTGAGTAGCAGTCGGATTGTTGACCTTACACCGCTCGCGAACTTAGTGTCATTAGAGGTGCTAAAACTCTACGACAATGGGATTTCGGATATTACGCCGTTGACAAACTTGACGAATTTACAGGCACTCAATTTGTCTGGAAATCAGATTACGGATGTAGCACCTATCGCAAATTTGGTTAATCTCAAAGTGTTGATGTTAGGAGATAACCCGATTACGGACTATAGTTCTATCAGTGGGTTGTCTGGTGTTGATTTCGGTTACTGCGAAATACCGAGAGTTAGCACGATAGATAGGGTTAAAAATAGGAATTATCCATCTATCTTCTCGGCATGGCACAATATTATAAACCTCCCGACCTTATCTTATTTGGAACGCCTTGCCTATCACGATCTACACTTTTGCTGTCCTCTGTTCGGGCTTAGCTTTGCAGAGACCGAACAGGGTGTAAAATTAGTTGGGGACTTGAGAGCGGCGAGAAACCAACGTGATACGCTCTTGGAACAGAATCCAAACATGCTATTCCTCGTTGGCATTTACTATTATGGTGTGCATCCAGATACGTTTCCTGAAGATTGGCCGTATTGGTTAAGAGACGAGAACGGCAATCGTGTCCAAGATGTTGGATGGAGTGAATTGCTTATTGATTTCACAATCCCCGAGGCACAAGATTTTTTTGTTCAGCAGGCTGTCGCAGTTGCTGAATGTGGTCTCTATGACGGTATTTTCTTCGATTGGTGGAGCGAAGAATGGAATGCACTCTACAACCGCGAAACAGGAAAACGCTATTACGACCTTGAAGTAGAAGTGAACGCGAAGGTTTCAATACTCCGTCGTATCCGTGAAGCTGCTGGGGACGATTTTCTAATCCTTGTCAACACAAATCGCAGTCAGGTCCCGCGCTCAACTCCTTACGTAAACGGGACCTTCATGGAAACCTTGCGGGATTACGAGGGTGGCTACACATACGCTGGACTTTCTGAAATTGAAAGTACATTGTTATGGTCAGAAGAAAATTTCCAATATCCTCAAATAAACAGTTTGGAAGGTTGGGGAATTGAAGCCGAACCACTTGATAGTTTAGCAAACCGTCGTTGGATGCGTCTATTTACGACGTTAAGCCTGACACATTCCGATGGTTATGTCCAGTATGTTTCTGGTATCAGCAGTACAATACATACTCACGTCTATGAAATTTGGAAAGGACATTCAACCGAGCATGCCCGTGGTGAAATCCACGACCACCAACATCACCATTACTATTACGACTTCTGGGATGCTGACCTCGGACAACCTATTGGCGAAAAGGCACAACGCTACCAAAACCGAGATGGCTTATTTATCCGCGAGTTCACAAACGGTTGGGCAGTCTATAACCGTAGTGGTGCTCCCCAAGCTATTCAATTATCAGAACAGGCAACAGGTGTAGAAAGTGGTTTACGTAACACCCTTCATATCCTCCCTGACTTAGATGGCGAAATCTACCTGAAAAGAACGACCGATAGTCACGATGTCAATGCGGACGGTATTGTGAATATTTTAGATTTGGTTGCTGTGGCAAATGCGTTTGGCAAAAATGCGCCAGATGTGAATGCGGATGGGGTCGTCAATATTTTGGATTTGGTGGCGGTCGCAAACGCCTTTTGAGTGTTCCCCGATCGGCTATAGCAAGTGGTTCAGCCATCACACATGGTAAGTCAATACTACTCAAGCACTTAATGCTTTTAACTTTGAAGTCCACGCACGACCCGGCGAACAGGGAGTTGCATCTGCTTCTGATGGCGTTTATCGCTGTCTGTTTCGCTTGCCAATGTGTGTTTTTTGCAAATTTGGATTTATGCTATAATGTGTATGTGAGGCCTGATGGCACCAATTTAGCAAAAACCCTTCAAATCATAGGAGACATCCACAAGACGTAGCATCAACGCTATGTCTTCCGGGACTATCAATATTTTCAGGTTCTTTCAGTTCGTGGAAAGACGCATTACGCGTAAGGAGATTAACTTATGTTTCCTCATTTGTTTGCATGGCTCTGTATTTTGACGCTTGTTTTGAGTGTAATTGCTGTAGAAGCTGCTAAAATTGCTGTTATTGATTTTGCCGACGAGTGGACAAAAGTTGATGCGTTACGTCAGACCCTGGATGAATTCAAAGTTGAGTACGATGATCTGACAAAGGCACTTGAAGGTGGAAAGCTACCTCTCAAAGCAGAAACTAAAATTTTTTTGATTGGTAGCATGCTGACCAACAACGCTGAATTGCATCAAAATCTTGACAAGAACGCAAAAACGATTCAGGATTTCGTCGAAAATGGGGGTCTCGTCTGGGAACCGACCCAAGCTGATCAGAACGAAGCGAATGTGGATTGGTTGCCACCTGGATTGAGTTGTGTTCGTAGCGACCGTGATAGTCCAGTTTTTGAAATACTGCAAGCCGACCATCAGCTCTTTAACGAACCAAACCGTATGGATCAAAAAACGTTTGAAGGTTGGGGACATCAGGGCTGGCCTACTGTCTGGGAAGTCATCGCTTCTCAAAAGGGCTTTGACGTGCTGATGGAAAGTTTAGGGCAACCTGTCATTATGGAAGCGGAATTCGGGAAAGGTAAGTTCCTGATGATGGCAATTGCGCCTGATAAATACTATATCGCAGGTAACGATGACAACACGAAGGACATGGCAAAACTTTTCATGGAGAATTTGCTGTTCCATGTCGAAGAATTTGCCGCTATCGAAGCAGATGGTAAACTCACAACAATGTGGGCGAATCTGAAAATGTGGTAGATACGATATTAGGCATTATTGTAACCTCCAGGTTTTCAACGATCTGCCGGATGCTACAACTTGTTTGAGGTAGGGCGGATATAAGAAACCGCCCTTACAAACAGAATCCCTAACTCCACAACCTATCGTGTGAACGTTCAGAATCCCATTCTGTCGTCGGCGCGAAGTAGTCCGTCTCCTCAGGGTGCAGATGCTCGCGGATGACCTCTTCGTTGAGGTCTATACCTAACCCTGGGGTTTCGGGAACATTGATATAGCCGTTTTCAATGATCGGATTCGGCAAACCTGTCACCATTTCATCCCACCATGGATTGTCGACGGAGTGGTTTTCTAAGACCATAAAGTTCGATGTCGCTGCAGCACAATGGACACTCGCCATTGCACAGATAGGCGTTCCTGCCATGTGGAGTGCCATCGCAATGCCGTGCTCTTCCGCCAGATCGCCGATCTTCTTCGTCTCTAAAATTCCACCTGATGTCGCTATATCCGGGTGCGCTATGGCAATCCCTCGACGCTCAAACAGCGGCATAAAGTCCTCTTTGCAATAAATGTCCTCGCCTGTGCAGATAGGCGTCGCACACGAATTCGAGAGACGCACATACTGGTCGGTATACTGCCACGGTACCATATCCTCTAACCACGCGAGATTGTATTTCTCCAATGCTCTCGCGATGCGGATACAGTCCTCAATACCGATATGTCCGAAGTGATCGACGGCGAGTGGTATCTCATAACCGATAATATCCCGAACCGTTTCCACGTATTCGCACAATATGGCAATTCCCTTTTCAGTGAGTCGGATACCGGTAAACGGGTGCATCAGGTTGGAGGTATCTAAATTTCCCGCAGGTGCGGAGATTGTACCCGGTGTTCCCCGAAGTAGTCCAACACCGATGTCCATCTTCAGAAAGGTAAACCCTCTATTCATACGTTCTTGAAGGATTTTCCCCATCTCTTCGGGATCTCTGAGGGATGGCGTGTCACTGTAGCATCGGATTTTGTCTCGGAATTTGCCGCCAGCGAGTTGATAGCACGGCACGCCGTAAGCCTTCCCAGCCAGATCCATCAGTGCCATCTCAATCCCACAGATACCACCACCTTGCCGTGCGTGATGACCGAACTGCTTAATCTGTCGAAAGATTTTATCGACGTTACACGGATTTTCGCCGATAATACGGCTTTTCAGCATCAACGCATACGTCGGACTTGCACCATCTCGGACCTCACCGAGACCATGAATGCCTTGATTCGTGTCCAGTTTCAAGATGGGACCGCCTGTCTGCGTCCGAACGATACGCATATCGGTGATTTTTAGTCCCGAAGGTTGAGAAGCAGTATTGACGTTTGATAATACCTGTTGATCTTCCATTTTTTAATTATTCCTTGCGGGGTGATGAAGTGGATTTCATGTTTGATGTCCCTTTCTCTTGATCCGCCCGCGCCGTTGTTGCGGGCTGCTTTCTTAAGTTGATTTTCATTTTGGACAGACAAACTAAGCGTCACTTTCTGATATGATTTTGAGCGCGGTATCCAGTATCGTCAGATGGAGTGCTACCCGTTGTTCAAGTTGCCAGACCGTTGGTGTCTCAGAGATGATAACATGTTCACTATGAAAATGCAATAGGTAAGGTGCCAAGCCTTGCGTTCCCCAAGAATTAGCGACTTTGTAGACACCCTCCGCGAGATCGGGAGCATCTTCGCCCGGATCATTGGGATCTATTGAACCAATCGCCTTGGCGGCGACAGCGAGTTGAGGACCGATGTATTTCTCGTTCCGTTTGCCTTCATAGAGGTAAAATCCGGTTGCATCGTAGTCTTCATGGAAATCTATCGTAAGTGAGAATTGAGTCTTACCGAGGGCTTTTTTGACGATAGCGACTTCGGCAACATCCTCCGTTTCAAAAGCGCGGTTGATGTCTATGCCATCACGGGTTTCGCGTGTGTTATGAACGTAACCGTAGGGGTTTATACACGGAATGATTAGGAATGAGAATTTATTTAGGCGTGAGGTATTGTCCCGTTCAAGGAACTGTAAAACTGCCTCAACGCCAGCGGGTTCGTCGCCGTGCATACCACCCGTGATAAGAACTCGTTGGGGCGTATGTGCGGATGACGCTAAATGAATTTGATGTATCGGGTAATTGTGGGCGGTGCCGAGTTGTTCTATTCGTACATCTAAGTTTTTTAGCCGTTCAGTAGCTTCAGTGTAATTGCGCAAACTTCAGAACTCCTCAATAAATTTAACAAACAAAAGATATACGCATAGCATATCGCAAAACGATTCAGTATGCAATCGTTTTTGCTGGTCTATTTTAGGTTTGACAATTACGGGCTTTTTTGATAAAATTCTGTTAAACTTTCACCTCAAAGGACACAAAAGATGCCGACCGAAGCGGAACTTTACGATGCCGCACTCACCCATTTTGCTGAAAACGACCTCGAAGCGGCTGTTAATGGTTTTAAAGAATTGATTGAAACTTACCCAGACTATATCGAAGGATTCCTTGGGCTCGGACACGCCTATGAACGGATGAGTCTATACGATGAAGCCATTGAGGCTATCCAGAAGGCGATAGAAATCAACCCGAAGGATCCACTTGTATATACCAGTCTGTCCATGTGTTACCAACGAAAAGGGATGATCCAAGAGGCAGAAGACGCGATGGCAAAGTCGCAGGAACTGCAGATGGAGGTGTCCCGTTCATCCACATGATGTCTTAAAGGATTGGCGAGGTTCCAAACCTCGCCTGCAACAAAATATTGAGGTTTTCCTATGCCAAACACGACTTTACTCGATCCAACCTCTCAAGGCGATGCATCAGCGAAATTTCTCTCGCCACGGCTTGAGAGTTTTGATGGAAAAGTGATGGGCTTATTGAACATCACGAAAAACGGTAGTGATATTTTTCTTGACCGCATTGCTGAATTAATGAAGGAACGATTTGATCTTGCCGAAGTAATTCACGTTAAAAAACCGACGTTCACGCGTCCCGCGCCGACGGAACTGCTCGTCGAACTGGCGGAGCAAGTAGATTTCGTCATTGAAGGACTTGCCGACTGAGGGTCCTGTATATCGTGCAGTATGCACGATGGAAGTGTTTTAGAGGAACGCGGGGTGCCAAGTGTCGCTGTTTGTACGGAAGTCTTTTTCGCAGCAGGCAAAGTGCAAGCACGTGTACTCGGTCATAGCGAATTGGAACCGCTCACCGTTCCGCATCCAATCCAGAGTCTGACACCGGATCAGATTCGGGAGCGCGCAGAGGGTGCCGTGGAAGAAATTGTTGCACGGTTGACAAAGAACGGTGAGTAAATCGTAATTTTCCTAAAACTGAAAACGCCGTAAGGTATAGTTTGTTACGGCACAACGGAGTGTGCCTACTATATTCTACGGCGTTTTAGATGTCAAACAGCAGGGTCATTGACTCGCCTGGCTGTAAATCGTGCCACTTCTGTAACAGGGCTTGCAGTTTCTGCTGCATAGTCTCAAGCTGCGCATCTGTGATCTTCACTGGCAGTAGTGCTCCGTAGTCGCGAAGCAGTTCACAACGGTCTGCATTCCCTCTTAAACTCTCCAACAAATCTGTCTGTAAGAGTCCGACAATTACCTCAGTGTTAATTGCTTCTTCGGGAATTTCAAAAGGGCGTTCCGCTTTAGGTTGGTTGAAATCGGGGATATCGTATCCTTTTGCTACGAGACCCAAAAAAGCGTTTTCAAACCCGAGTGTTGTTTCGACAACGTAGTGTGCCAAATCCTGAAGCGCAAACTCGCGATAAAGGTATGTCCATGTCACACTACCGTCGTCCCGAATACAAGTAAGCGTATCGGGTTTGTGTTTCGACCGGTTTTTCCCTTTTTTGAAACGAATAACCATCTGCACTAACTACCTATCATTTCCTATTTGGAAAGTTTCAACCGTCCCCACGTCGTCGCGAGTTTACCACGCGCTTCGACATCAAGAGTGTTCTCAACCAAATTGTTGATCTCTTTTTTACTGAGAGCAGCGTTGTAGATTCTCGCATCTTCCACACGAGCAACGATCCAACCGTGAGCGGTGCCACCGATGAGCGCGCGCGGTCCAAAGAGTGCTTCCACATCACCGGCTTCCCAAGACTTGATCGGTCCCATCGTATAACCACCGATACGATCACCGTTCCTATATATCGTGATTTTGGCGTTTCCACCCTCGTCTTCATACGAAATCGCCAACTGGATTAGCTTCCCTGTCTCCTTTTCCTCAAATCCAGGAATGGCGTCCTGTGTGCGTCTAAAGAAGCTGCTGCCGGCCATCCAACGTTTCGGTTGACGTTCCGCATAGACGATCGCGTCAAAGGTATCTGCACTGCTTTTATTGACCGCCAATGTGGCACCTCTTGTAACGTTCAAATCATCTAAGTAGAGCCACGTTACCAATGTTTTGTCGGGACCGATGTCAGGTCCTTTATAGCCTGTGGTCATTGCCCATTCATTATTGCCGATACGCAATTTTCCGTCCTTCACATCGGCACCTAAGAGATCAATATCGCTAAAGTGTCCCGTTAGGTCCTCCAATTCGACACCTTTCTCGAAGGTCCAATGCCCAATCAGATCTCCCTTTTTTTCTCCCTGTCCTAACGCTGGCATGACTATGTTTCCGAGCAGGAATAGCACAGAAATGCTCAATGCGAAATAACGCCCGAAGTGTATCATCGTTGTGTCCTCCGTTGTTGATTCTATTTGAGAGTTGCAAGGTTAATACAAGACACGAGGACAAGACCTCGTCCCTACTGAATAAAGAGAAATGCTCGCGATGAGATGAGTGCCCATAAGAGATCCTCAGATCCTGAACGACGCTCGGGACTCTCTGAGATGTATGCTTTAGCCGTTTCAAGTTCCGTATCCGTCGGGAACCGATTTAACGTGCTGAGGTACAACTCGGTAATAAGTGCTTGATCGTCAGGTTTCGTCTGGAGCAGATGGCTAAGCGATCCACTCGGACTCTTCAATTTTTTATGGATGTAATTGGAGTTAATCATGTGGAGTGCTTGGGCGAGTGTTGGTTCCAACTTCGGGTCCAGATCGCCGAGGAATTCACGAGAAGAACGTCCATAGAGCGATAAGAAGCGCGAACTCACCGGCAGCGGCAATTCCACAGATCGCGTCCCGATTGGATAACGCCCATACTTTTCTCTGGTGCCGGTAACATCGTTTAAAACATCTAACAACACCTGCGCCACCATCGGTCGGGGATAGAAGCGCGAGAAAAACCGGTCGTCCAACTGATTCGTTTCGTTCGGCGCTGCGGAGAGTTGATATGTGCGTGAATTGAGAATCCGCCGGATGATGTGTTTCGTATCAAACCCGCTTTTCACAAAATCGTCCGCTAACGCCTCTAAAAGTCCTTCGACGCTTGGTGGGGTCGTCGCACGCATATCGTCAACCGGATCGACGATCCCTCTTCCGAAATATTGGCTCCAGATACGATTCACAGTCGCCTTCGCGAAGTATGGATTTGTTGAGGAGGTCATCCAATCTACCAGGACTTGTAGCACATCGCCCTGATAATTCGGAGCGAGGGACTCACCGCCAAGGAAAGTCGGTAATGCCACTTCGCCGCGGTTACCTTGCACGGATTGATTAATAACGCGTCCTGTTGGATTGTGGTAGATAACCTGTTCGTTGTAGAGTTCACCACCGCGGACACCCACTTTTCCAGTGAAAGCGGCAAAATTCCAATAGTCGTCGGTTGTCCACTGGTCAAATGGATGCTTATGGCATCTCGCACAACTCAAACGGATACCGAGAAACACCTGTGCTGTCGTTTCGGCTCTACCTGCTGGTTGTTGCTCAATACGGTAGTAGTTTGTAGGACCGTGTTGATAGGTGCTTCCTCGTGCGGTGATAAGCTCTTGGACGACTGCATCGTAAGGTCTGTTTTCAGCAACAACCTCACGTATCCATTCGTGAAAAAGCGTTGCAGCCCGCTCACCAAATGCCCCGTTCCCTAAACTACGGGGATGGATGCGCAACATATCGGCTAATTTCAACGTTCGCAGGTCTATCCATTCCTGTTTGTCAAGAAGCGTATCAATGAGGTACGAGCGTTTGTCCGGATGCGTATCTGCGAGGAATGCTTTCACCTCATCGGGTGTTGGAAGCTGACCGATAGTGTCCAAATAGACTCGACGCATAAACGTTTCATCCGATGTCAATGCAGAGGGACGGACGTTCAATTTCTTAAGTTTCGCAAAGACCAATTCATCAATAAAGTTGTTGGGCGTAAATCCCTCGTTCTGTGACACGGAAACCACAGGTTCCGCGCGCGGAATTGTTACAAACGATGCAGTGACAACACCTAAAAATCGCGCAATAACAGCGGTTCCTCCCCAGCGAACACTCGTCACTTCGCCAGTAGGTGATACATCAGCGACAGGTGCGTCCTTGGATTCATAGACGGCTTTTTCGGTTACGTCCTCAACGGATCCGTCAGAAAAATAGGCGAGGACCTTCAGTTGTGCTGTTTCTCCAACATCAGCGAGAACGACAGAACTCGGCTGGACTTCGAGTTTCCTGAGGCGCGGTTCGTCGTCAGAAAAGGGAGCCCCGGCTTCAATCCAACGGAGAATCATTAACGCCTCATCTGAACTCGGATTAAACCGTCCGCCGCCCTCATGTGCTATCTGTCCGGTGGGTTTGAGAAAAAAGAGACTCTGATCTGGTTCAAGTAGGTTGATACGTCTGCCGCGACTGTGGTGGACAATCGGTTCATAATCCGATTCTGGATTTAAGGTCAACAGAGAGAGATTTAACCCGCCCTGTCCACCAAATTTTCCGTGACACATACCGGCTGAACATCCATACTTATCGAGGATGGGTGCGACATCTTTTAAAAACTTAACAGCAGGTTCTGATTCGTCGTCTTCACCAGTTCCAGAGAGTGCGATTGTAGGTATGGGATTTGCCTTGTCAGTCGTGTTTGCATGCGTCGTGAATGGTATTACAAACAGAAACGCGACAGCGAATACAGCAACCCGACCGATGAAGCGCGAGAAGGATTGATCACGCGCTGTGTTCCTCAATGTGCGTCTCATGAGAAGACCTCCGTGAAAACTTCGGTTACATGTTCTACAAATAGAAACTCAACACCAGATTGAATGTCTTCGGGAACTTCAATGAAGTGTTTTTTGTTGCCTTCTGGCATGATGACCTTTTTGATACCTGCCTGCTTCGCTGCGAGTATTTTTTCCTTCACACCGCCAATGGGTAACACCCTCCCTCTGAGAGTCAGCTCACCTGTCATGGCGATTTCAGGATTGATTTGTTGCTGCGTAGCAATTGAAGCAAGCGCTGTCGCAATTGTAATACCAGCCGAGGGACCGTCTTTAGGGATTGCTCCTGCTGGCACATGAATGTGAATGTCGTTTTCTAATGCACTCGGATCAAACTTAAGCGCATCAGACTGAGATTTCACATAACTGAGGGCAGCCTGTGCGGATTCCTGCATGACCTCGCCAATCTGACCGGTAATACGGACTTGCGTCTGAGCATTTACCTTCTTGGTAGCAGCGACCTCAATGAAGAGGATCTCACCACCAGCAGGTGTGACAGAAAGTCCTGTCGCAACACCAACATCAGCTTTACGACTCGCTATTTCAGAATCAAACTTCGCTGGTCCCAAATAACCTTGGATGTCTTTTGTTGTGATGGTTGTCTGCTCGGTATTCCCTTCGGCAACACTACGTGCGACTTTTCGGCAAACGGTCCCGAGTTCGCGCTCTAAATTTCGTACACCCGCCTCGCGAGTATATTCGCTGATGACTTTGTCAATCGCTTTATCCTTAATGTTAATCAATTCATCATTCAATCCGTTCTCTTTCAATTGACGCGGTATCAGATACTGCTTGGCGATAATTTGCTTTTCGTTGGCGGTATAGCCGGGGAGTTCTATGGTCTCCATCCGATCCCGTAACGGTGGCGGAATCGTGTGAAGTTGGTTTGCTGTTGTGACAAACATCACTTTTGAAAGGTCAAACGGGACGTCAAGGTAGTTGTCCGTAAATGAATGATTCTGTTCCGGATCAAGGACTTCCAGAAGTGCGGAAGCCGGGTCACCTCGAAAATCAGATCCAAGTTTGTCAATCTCATCAAGCATAAAGACAGGATTGTTCGACTCAGCTTGTCGGAGTCCTTTGACGATGCGTCCCGGCATTGAACCGATGTAAGTCCGTCGATGCCCACGGATTTCGGCTTCGTCGTGCATACCCCCTAACGACATACGCACAAATTTTCGGTTCATTGAGCGAGCGATAGACCTACCGAGAGAGGTTTTTCCGACGCCCGGTGGTCCAACGAAACAAAAGATAGGTCCCTTCATATCGGTTTTGAGCATGCGGACAGCTAGATACTCCAAAATTCGCTCTTTGACCTTTTCTAAATCGTAGTGATCCTCATTAAGGATTTCTTGTGCCGCTGTGAGGTCTAAAGCGTCTTCTGTGCTGACACACCAAGGAAGATTTAACAGCCAGTCCAAATAGTTTCGAGAAACGGTGGATTCAGGCGAGAAAGACTGCATTTTAGAGAGCCTTTTCAATTCTTTTGCCGCTGCTTGTTTTGCTTTATCGGGCATTTCAGTTTCGCTCAACTGCTCCCGCATTTCATCAATTTCAAGTCCGAGGTCATCCGATTCACCAAGTTCTGTCTGAATGGCTTTAAGTTGTTCTCTGAGATAATATTCACGCTGCCCTTTATTGATGACGGCTTGCGCGTTATTTTGGATTTTGCTTTCCAATTCATGGAGATCGAGTTCTTTAGCGAGTATAACAGCGAGCGTATTCAAACGTTCATGGACAGATACCGCCTCCAAAACGCGTTGCTTATCGTGTGGCTTTAAATCCAGCATGGCAGCGATATAGTCAGCAAGGCGACCCGGTTCATCAATCATTGTTTTGGTTAGGCTGCCGTATTCCTCTTGATAGCGCGATGACATCTGAACGATGCGTTGGAACATTTCATCGTTGCTGCGGACGAGTGCCTCCACCTCCAGATCCCCCTCTGGGTTACCAACAGTATCTTTATTATCACCGCTGATGACATTAACCCGAACCTTGACGAAGGGTTCGGTGTGCAAAATCTCCTCGATTTGGACGCGTTCACGTCCAACAGCGAGAAACAACACGTCTTCATCGTCAGTTTTGTATCGGAGGATGTGTATTAAACTCCCGATTGGACTGAGGTTGCTCTTTTTAAGATCCTTGATGTCCTCTTTAGAGAGAGCCTTTTTCGGGTGAAAAATGCAAAGCATTCTCTCATTTTCCATGGCACATTCAACAGCCGTCGTTGCCATTTTTCCAGTGAGTGCAACGTGGTGTGGAGGGAATGGTGGCACCGGCGGCATATACGGAAAGACAACGAGGTCATCTAAGGGAAGGAGTGGGAGTTCCTGGACAAGTTCTTCTTCTTCGGTGGTATTTTCGTCTGTGTTTTTTTCTTCTTTCTCTCTGGTTTCCATGTTTTTTCTCCTTTTTAAAATAGATGTGCCGTTTTTTAGTTTTACCTTGCAGAGGAATGACGTGGATTATAACTTTAGCGGATCTTGCTTATATTGTCTGAACAGTATGCAATATCTGTGCCAATAACGTAGAATAACAGGAATTCCCACTGAATATCTGCCAAACTGACACAGTCTTAAAAGGATTATGATTTCATCGGTCAATTTGACTTCTTCGTAAAGAACGGATATGGAGCAGCGTCCGAGAATATTAGGGCCAAAATTGATATAGTGTTGTGTTCGCAAGAATGCTACCGATGCTCCACAAACTTCCACTGATGTAATCTCCGAGGGCAAGTCCGAGGAAGAGCGGGACCATGCGTCTGTAGGCTTTGAGTCCTCCTTGATGCAATACAACTGCCTTTGCTACCCATGCGACAAAGAGGCAGCTCCAGAGGTTGTACATGCCCCAACTATTTGCCATAGCATAGCCGAGTGGATGCAGCGGCCACCAGAGAAAACGGGTTCGCAATAACATGAGCCCGAGAGCGACACCTGCACCGCCTCCCATAAAAGCAAGTGCGGGGACATCCGTGCCCTGTGGATAATTCAACCAGTTTTCAAGTTGTCTATAAACGCCCCTGCCAAACCCTAATGCCCAGGGACCGTAATAACCCGTCTCTGCTCCATGTCTGTAGTAACTATCCAAGAGTAGCCAGAATATAACGATCGCGCCGACGAGGGTAGCAATGACAATCGCCGCGGCGGTGTGCTGTGGGCGGATCTGCCGTCGCTCTGAGATTTTCAACGCCTCTAATTCTTGCGGCATCGGGTGTGCTCGATAGGCTCGGTTAAAGAACATGTACAACGAAAAAACCGTTTTTGTGCTCGTTGTCAAACGCTGGGTGCCGAACGCTGTTACGATTAACCCGTGTGGATCGACTCTGTGCAAATCGTGAACTAAGAATCCTAATTCCGCCCGAAGTCGGGCAATCATCGTCGCGAGTAAAAAATAAAGCCCGAAAAAGATCGGAATTACCCAAAGCGACATCCCTGCCTTATAGGAAAACACGGACAAAAACAGCATCCCGCACATGATACCGAGAAAAGCGATGTGATACGGCATCGGCTCACGCTGCATCTCCATCTGAGACGTGCCTCGGAACCCATCTACGACCCCGGTAAAAATCCGTTTGATGTGCGTTCTGCCGACCCATCCAGCGGTCCCGAGAAGGACCATATACGCCCCGAAACTCTGTGCATCCGCATAAGGGAAGCCCGGTAAATTCCGTATCCCAAGAATACTGCCTGCCATTAACTCAAATTTGTAAACCCAATAGAACGCCCAACACGAAAAAAGTAGATCCAGTGGAATGAGGAAACTAATCCCAATGGCAAAGGGATAAAATGAGAGACGCACACCCCCCATTGCATTCCAAGGACGACCAGTGAAGTACTGATGGATGTTTTGCCGTTTAACTGGTAGATATGGAACAACTGGATAAATCGAATTAAGTAGGTTTAGGATGCTAATGGCTGCGGCAATACTGAAGCCCAACCACATCAGCTTATTTTTAAAAAAACTTGTATTCGGCTCCGTCATCGCGAGCGGAAGTTGAATAATTGGATAGGTCAGTCGTTCCCGCTCAGTCCATTGGATTCGAAGCAGTGTGTTGATACACAGCATAACGAACATCAACACGAGGATAAAAATGGTCCACCACACCACTGGAACCGCCCAAGCGTTAAGATGTGCCTTTCGGTAGAGGCTGGATTGCCCCTCATAATATCCCGATAGGACGCTGGTGTCTTGAACGGTTAACCATGTTGGAAGTTCTTTCCAGAAAAGCTGCTGCCACTCATTCTCAGACGTTGCAAACCGAAATGGATGCCCGAGGATAGTGACAAGAATTTCCATCATATCGTGCGAGCAGAGCGATGAAACGATGCACAACATGACGTAAACTGTGAGCAACTCCGCCGGTGTTAATCGCAGTTTTGGAGACAATTTTCCCAACGCTGCGCTGAACACCATCAGCCAAAAGATTATGAAAATGACATTGGACAGCGGGTGAATTAACGTCGGATGTGTGTAGCGGACAACCTCCAGTTCGATGATCCAAAAAACGTTAAGAGGAATCAGAAGCATTGCGATGAGAAATGCTTTCGGTGTTAACCCACGTTCACCTCTGAACAAGTTTCGCGCTACATCCCCCGTGTTGTCTGTCATATTTTAATTATACCTTATTGAATCCACCCGCGTTCGCCTTCTATGAACACCTCCGTTTTCAATTCTGCGCAACGTCGCTGATAATGCTGTAAGGTGTCTACTGCTGCCTCTCCAGTTAGGATGCTCGGAAACTGATTGGCAACTTCAGGGAGCACTAAGGTTTCCTTGGGTTTTCCAGGACGGACTGAGGTTTTCGGCGGATCTGTCAAAATCGGGATTAACTCAATTGACTTCAGAGCTTTAGCGTCAAACGTTGCCTTTGGAATAACTATGTGTGAGTGCTGTTTATCGTAAGCATCATAGATAAAATCTGAGAGACTGTAAACAATCGGTTTGTCCTGGTACAACTCAATACCACCAAACGTATGAAGTTGCTGACATATCACCATGTCCGCCCCTGCGTCAATGAGGGCATGGGCAAAAATTCGCTGTCTGCCAATTGCCTCATCTGTAGAGCGGCTTCTGCTTCCCCAGTGTAGCCAGACAACCACGAGTGCTGCTTTCGTCCGTATTTGTTCGACGGCATTTGTCATTTCACTGTAAACGGCATAGGCAAGCGGGTCCTTGGTGTAACGTGAGAATTCGTTCACTCGGTAATACGCTAACAACGCAACCTGTGTAGTCTCGGTTTCGCCGCGCTTGACGGGTACCCATGCCGGTATTTTCGCTGTTTCCGCACTCGTCCCAGCACCGATTGGTTTCACGTCATACCATTCCAGTTCTGTGATCGTATCTTCCAACGCCTCAAAGCCGAAGTCCATTATATGTGGGGTGGCTAAAGAGACAGCATCAAATCCTGCATTCGCAATGGCTCTACCGAGTCCCGGTGCCGCCTGAAAAGGGTGTTCAATCCCGTACCGCGGTTCGCCTCTTTCCGATATGCTCGCGTTCAGGGAGGCGGTCGCGACATCCGCAGATCGAATCAAATCAGTGGTTCCCTGAAAAAATACACCAGCCCCTTTGCTTTCAATCAACGGGGTCATCCGGCTACCAATAGTAATATCACCAACGACAAGAACTGAAATCTCCTCTGAGGAAACTGATTCATCCGCGGCGATTTGCCCGGTAATTCCACCGAAGATTGTCAGAAGAATGGAAGCCACCAGCATTTGGATGGAAATATGGAAGACATGGGGATAGAAGATTGGAACACTGGAAGATTGGGAGCTCCATGCTTCCCTTCTTCCATGCTTCCCTTCTTTTCTTCCGCTCTTCCCTGTCAGTCTTTTGCTGATAGCGGACCGCGGGCCGCTGATGGCTATAACAATCTGTTTAACTTTCGTCATTTTCTGAGGTCCCATCTGAGACTTCATCGATGTCCAGATCTATTCCGAATTCATCCAGCAAGTCATCATTTTTCAATTTCATCCCAAGCATAATGAGGGTTTCGGCTAAGATCAACCGATCGACTTTAGTCGTTTCAAGGGTTTCGGTTTCAGAAACTAACTCTGTGCGTAGAGACTCCTGATTTCGGCGCGCTTGCTCTCGCATGAGTTTCGTTTCGTTGGTGAGCCGATCAATTTGTTTCTGGAACTCACTGGCGAAATCATTGATGAGCGTTGACAGTTTCTGGAGGTCTGCTTCGCCGCGAGCAGTAATTCCATCAAGCCTTGCATCCAACTTCGCGTCGATGAGCCCCTCAATTTTTTCTAACGTTAACCCTAAATCTTCGCCGCCAAGATTATCGGACAGACTACGAATATCAGTTTTGACCTCTGCGATTTCCTCAGAAATGTGTCGATCTATACCAGTGAGTTTGTCATCAACCTGCTGGCGTAGGTCCTCTAATTCTTGGTTGAGAGTGCGCAAGCGCTTGTTGTAACTCCTGATATACCTTCCGACTATGCTGTCCCGGAGGTGTGCCTCCAACTGATCTCGCGCTGCATCTTCCTCAGTGTCCACACTGTCATGTTCCAAGTCTTGGACATCTATTGGGTTTCGCATATATGTTGTTCCTCCGTTTCTATGACTATCGACTCTTGGCAGTCGGTTGTAGGAGTATCCTGTGTAGATACCCAATTGGGCAGGCACAAAATCTGTCCCTGCTGCTGACGGCTACTACGGATAATTATAGACGTTGTCAGATTGACTCGGTGTATCGACATCTTCAAAACCAACATCTCGTTGGGCAGATGCCTCACGATTTGCATTAAATTCGCGTAAGATACAACTGACTATCTCTTCAGTATAGGCTTGGGCGTCCACACGTTGTTGATTTGCTTCCCATGCCATTCGTGCTGCCGCTTCAAAATATTCTGCGTGTTTGTAAGCATCGAGGAGATCTGTGCCGCGCGAAAACGTTCCGTGTCCTACCCAATAAAGAATGTGCCGCTCCGCATTCCCGCCATTTTGGAAAAGTCGTAGACTCTCATAGGATAATTCTGGAATGCCGGGTGCCTTCTCTTCCACGAATCCGATACCACTGGATTCATCGTATATAATAGGTGTTTCCGGTTCGTATCCTCTGAGAAAGTTGTAAAATCGCTCAGGTGCACCGTGTTCTGTACGAGAAATGAGATTCAAAAACTTCGGTTGCAAGTGCACAAGCGTGTTAAACCCATGTCCTTCTAACTGTTCAAAAATGAGGAGATAATGGAACATTTCACTGGTCGGTGCTGGCGGGGCTATACCCTCTCGATTCAGTTCTAAGGTGGCTTGGTCGGGTGTGCCGAAGCGCATTCGGTAGTGGACGCCATCGGGTTCAACTTCAATGAGCGTTAAATTAAGGGCAGGATGTTCAATGCCAATCATATCCAAACGTGAACCCGACTTTGTGAGCAGGACGTGTCGTCCGGCCAAACCTTTAACAACAATCTGCGGTGGTAATTGGTAGCGCGGCGATGTGTTATAAGGGATGAGGCATGGCTCTTCGACTGTTTCAGCTAAAACTGCGCCCATGTTGCCGGCAGTCGCCCACAAATATTCGTGAGCGTGCGCATGCGCGCCGACCCAGCCCATCTGTCCTATCAGTGTTCCACATTCGCTGTCCGGCGAAATTGGGCGTAGGTCGGGATGATACCCCCGCTCTCGCCAGCGTGCATAGCGATAACTTTGCGGCGGCGGCGTTGTTAAAGCATTCGTCAGATACGGATTGGTTAAAGTTGAATCCATTTTTTATTTTTTAATTATTCCTTGCGATTCGGTCAGCTAAGTTTGATGGCTGAGGTGCCTCTGTGTAGACCCGCCTGCGCCGTTGTTGCAGGCTACTTTTTAATTATTCCTTGCGGAGGATGACGGTCATTCTATCTTTTGAAGTGTGTTTCTGAGATCCGTCTGCATGTTTTTGCAAACGCTTACGGACGGGCGAGGGTGTTGCTCATTCCTTCGTCTGTGAGCAACACCGTTACCATCTGCCACCCAATGCGAAGAAAGTGTTTCTGTGTATTGTTGCGGACTATTGGTTTTGTTTAACGTTCCCATCAAAGCCCTCAAACATAATTGGAACGACTTGCCTATTCTTTAACTATACCATGTCTAAAAGGAAATAGCAAATTTTTAGCGGACGAATTGATCTGCGTTACGGTTGTTTTTTGACACCTTCGTTTTGATATGGTATAATACTAAAAATTAAAATTGAGAGGAGTCGAGGGAGGCGTGTGGCGAGGTGTCTTTTCTTAAGTAAAAAAACGTAGCCTGCAACAACGTTGCAGGCAGGTTTATGGAAAGGAGCATCATTGACACAACCACCCTCACCGAACCGCAAGGTAAAATTAAAAATGCGAATGGAAACAGATAGTATGGGGACACTTCACGTCCCAGATGACCGATATTGGGGGGCACAAACACAACGTGCGCTCCAAAATTTTAAGATCGGTGAAGAACGCTTGCCACGTGCCGCAATATGGGCACTCGGCACTATTAAACAGGCGGTCGCGCACGTCAACGCAGACCTCGGTTTGCTCGAAAACCGGCTTGCTGAAGCCATCAGCGACGCAGCACAAGAAGTTATCAATGGAACATTAGACGATCACTTCCCACTCCGCATCTGGCAGACGGGTAGTGGCACTCAAACAAACATGAATGTCAATGAAGTCATCTCAAATCGGGCAATTGAGATGCTGGGCGGCGAGTTAGGAAGTAAAGACCCTATCCATCCGAACGACCACGTCAACAAGTCCCAATCCACAAATGATGTCTTTCCGACTGCCATCCATTTGGCAATGGTCCGGCAGATTCGAGAGCATCTTTTACCGCGTCTAACGCGCCTGCGAACTGCATTCGCAGAAAAGGCATCCACATTTGCGGAGATTGTTAAGATCGGACGCACACACCTGATGGATGCGACACCTCTTACGCTCGGACAGGAATTTAGTGCTTACACACAACAACTCGCTGCCGCGGAACAACGTATCAATGCCTCGCTGCCGCATCTCTCTGAACTCCCAATTGGTGGAACAGCTGTTGGAACGGGGTTGAATACACACCCAGACTATACAGCACGGGTTGTGGCGAAGCTATCAAAAACAACAGGTTATGGACTCAAACGCGCACCGAATGCATTTGAGGCACTCGCGTGTCGAGATGCCGTTGTGAGTGCAAGCGGTGCCTTGAAAACACTGGCGGTAGCCCTGTTTAAGATCGCAAACGACATCCGATGGCTCGCTTCGGGACCACGCTGTGGACTCGGTGAATTGCAGTTGCCTGAGATGGAACCCGGAAGCTCAATTATGCCCGGAAAAGTGAATCCAACGCAATGTGAAGCCGTCACGATGGTGTGTGCACAGGTAATGGGAAATGATACAACCTTGGCATTCGCGGGAGCAAATGGGGCATTGCAACTGAATGTATTTATGCCTGTGATGGCATATAACGCTTTACAATCTCTACAACTGCTCGGCGATGCGTGTGAGTCATTCCGCGAGAATTGTGTCGAAGGTATCATGCCGAAGACTGAAACGATAGAGCGGCACTTGTCGGAATCGTTAATGCTTGTGACGGCATTGACCCCGCATATTGGATATGATCAAGCGGCAAAAGTTGCGCAATACGCACATGAGCACGGGAGTACACTGCGCGAGGCGGCTATTGCGCTTGGAGCACTGACAGGTGAGGCGTTTGATGAACTCGTTTTGCCAGCGGATATGACACGACCGAATTTGTAGAATAACCACCAGCGGTCAGTAAAGAGGTTCTCGTTTAACAAAACCTCTTGTAACTGACCGCTGATTGCTGACTGCTGACTGCTAATCATCTTCGCCTATTTCTGGCTCAATAGCGGATACCTCTAAGTTCTGGAAACTGGAGAACCCACTTCCGGCGGGTATCAGTCTACCGAGAATAACGTTTTCCTTCAGCCCGAAGAGTTTATCGGTTTGTCCGCTGACAGCGGCATCCGTTAGCACCTTCGTCGTCTGCTGGAAGGAGGCAGCTGAGATGAAGCTGTCTGTACTCAAGGAGGCTTTACTAATACTCTGGAGAATCGGTTCACCCGCTGCAGGTGTGCCACCTGTGTCTTCAATTTCACTATTAACGCGTTCAAATTGCTTTCGTTGCACTTCGTCGTTCGGGTAGAAGTTTGTGTCGCCCGGCTCAGTGATGCGAATCTTCGTTAACATCTGTCGGACGATTGTCTCAACGTGCTTATCGTTGATAGTTCCCTTACCGTAGACTTTCTGGACTTCATCGACGAGATATGACCAGACCGCCTCTTCACCCTCAACCGATACACCTTCGATAGTCGTACGTCCGATCTTCAAAATATCGTGTGGATTGAGATACCCATCGGTGAGGGGTTCACCGGCATCCACCCAATCGCCTTCAGCGACGCGTCGCTTCTCATCAGGTATCTGATAGAGATCACTCTGATAACCTTCGTGCTCAATGCGGTAGGCAGGAATCCCTGACTTCGTGCCAGCAGATTGGACGTAACCTTCAATTTCAGCGATTTCTGCGGCTTCACCGCGTTTCGGACGGCGCGCTTCAAACAATTCAGTGACACGCGGAATACCTGCAACAATGTCCCGGTTCGCTGTCCGCTCATAGAGTTCTGCCAGCGTTTCTCCCTTCCGAATGCTATCACCCTCTGTCAGAGAGAAGGAATAACCCGTAGGAATAACGTGTGGCACCCGATTCCCATCCGATGTTTCTACTTCAATACGCATCCGCAACGACAATTCATCGACCTCGAATCCGGGGTATCGTGTCACCGCATCATTGTATACTTCTTCGGACAATTCGTCGCCAACAGCGTGCTTGAAATGGGGATGATGGACCCCGGTGATGGTATAGGTCACCTTCTGATTCGCCTTCTCAAGGGCGCGGTATTCCTTTGAAGGTAGAATAGTCCCAGCCTCAAGCCGATCATCAACATCTCGCTTATCCTCCGTTACCTGATAAACCAGTTCAACATCAAACCCTTTGAACTGGCGATGATAGGTCTTATAGTCCTCTTCACTCAGTTCAGTATCAACCTCCAGATTCAATTCAGGATGGTGGACGCTAACGACGTGATAGAGGCTCTTGACTTTCTCAGGTAACGTCGCGTCCGTCTTGCGGAGTGCCTTATACTCAATCTCGGTGAGACGTTGACCGACACTTAGCTCCGTCGTCCCATCTTCGATGTGGGTCACTTCATAATGACGTGCGACATCAAAACCCTTGTAGTTTCGGCGATTTGAGGAGGACTCTTTTTGTGTCAGCAGACCATCAACTTGTAGTGGACAGTCAGGATGATTGACGGATGTAACACGGTACATGCGTTCCGCTGCAAAGCCACCCACAGTGTTCTTACTTTGGGAAGTGGTGAACCCAGGGTAGCTTTCATTGAGCTGTTTTGCTTCATTATCGCTAATCAGGTCACCCGGCTTGAGCGGACAGTCAGGGTGATGAATTTGAGTTACGCGGTGTCGCAGCCTTTGAGCATCGAAACCTGTGAACCGTTTGTGTGCTCGGGTTAAGGCTGTCTCGCTCAATTCTTCACCTTCTGTAAGAGGACATTCGGGATGATATACAACCGTCACAAAGTGCTGTTCAACGTCCTGTTTTTCAACTTTAAATGCGCGTTCGAGTTGTTGATACTCTGTGCGAGCATCCTCGTACTCACGGGACGTTAACGTCTGATCAACCGTAAAATCAGAAACTTCTGTATGGACAACGTAAACAGGCTTTGCCTCAATCTCAAATGGGTTCAGCAGCGGAGCGATTTCCTCTGGGGCAACTTCGTTTCCTACCTTAAATCCGAAATCTTTACTTGTCTGTTTATCTATCTCGGTTATACGATACACACGATTAAAGCTTGCATCTCGTCCAGAGGCATTCGCAGCATCAGGACTATCAGATGTGCCATTCGTAAGTTCAGAAGAAGCGTTACCTGAAGATGCTGTAAGGCTTTCAATAGCAATACGCTCGCCTGATTCTGCATCCAAGTAATGCCATTCTCCACTAACGCCTTGCCGGACATCTGCTCTCAATTGTTCTATCTCTGCTTCAGTGAGTTGCGTGCCAACACTCAATGAAAGTTTGGGATGTTGCACTTGTGACACTCGGTATTTTGGGGTCACAAATCGTTGGAAGCCATATTCCATCTGTGCCTTGACGTATTCTGCCTGAGACAGTCGGTCCCCTACCTTCAAATCACAGTCGCTATCCAAGACCTCTGTGACTTGATATTGCCACGTCTTTGTATCGAAGCCTTTATAACGCTCCATGTTTTCCGTATACTGCTTCTCACTCAGCAGTTCATTTTCTTTTAAAGGACAGTTGGGATTGTTAACCCCCAGAACCTTGTAGGCGGGTTCATCAAGGTTGCCTCTGTTTTCGGTAGCAACCCAGAGTTCGCCCTCCTTTTCGACCGTCCGACCGGGTTGGAAATCTCGGAAATACACCGTGCCACTAACTTTAGATAATATTCTGCGCTGACGCGCTTCTGAAACATCTTCAACAGCACCACCCGTGTGGAACGTCCGCATGGTGAGCTGCGTACCCGGTTCACCGATAGACTGCGCAGCAATGATGCCGACAGCTTCACCAACATTGGCAAGAGCATTCGTTGTTAAATCATGACCGTAGCATTTTGCGCAGATACCATCATCGGTTTGGCACGTAAGCACAGAGCGCACTTTCACCACCCTTATGCCAAGTGCGTCAATCTGCTCCGCCATCTGCGCGGATATGACAGTACCGGACGGAACAAGAATATCTCCGTTCTCTGGATGGAGAACATCTTCGGCGGCGGTGCGTCCGCTAATCTTGAAAGCAAGGTCGCCGCCGTCTGTCGCGAACTTTTGAATGCTATTGAGAGTGCCGCAGTCTTCAGTGGTGACACGGACATCTTGCGCCACATCTACAAGCTTTCGAGTCAGGTACCCTGATGCAGCGGTTTTCATCGCCGTATCCACGAGACCTTTACGAGATCCGTATGTAGAATTAAAGTAATCAAGAACATCCAGACCATCACGATAGGAGGTGGTAATCGGCGGGATAAGAATTTCACCGCTCTGCTTCGCTTTCAATCCGATAACGGCACTGATTTGCATGAATGGATTCTTCCGTGCACGTGCGCCACTATCTGCCATGATATGGACCGGACTGAAACCCTCTACTATTGTTTCGCCTATCTCTGACCCAGTTTTATCAACATACGGGTGAATCTTTCGAGGATCGCCGCGCTCAACGAGGGAGGTCCCTAACCGGGGCAAATCATCGAACATCTCATCCTCAACTTTTTTGAGGGCATCCAACCAGATACGAATCTGCTCGTTTTCATGTTCTTCGCGCTCGGTCGCTGTGACATCGCTAAGGAGTTCGTCAATATCTGCTTGAGCTCTGTTTACCAAGGCATCGCGATTGTCAGGTGTGATGTAATCCGCGATACCGGGCGAAATACCGCTCAGCGTTGCATACTCGAACGCGAGTTTCTGGACTTTCTCAAGCACTTCCGTCGTGACACGTGTGCCAAGTTCGTTAAAACACCGATGGATCAGATCAGATAATTCCCGGCCGCCAGCCTCGGCATTGAAGAACGAAAGTCGCTGCTGCGAATTTTCGTCCTCCCACTCTAAACCGGACGGGAGTACCTCGTTAAAGATAACTCTGCCCACTGTTGTGAGAATGGGTTCAGCCGTTTTCCGGTCATCTCCATTAGATGCACAGAACAGTTGGATGCTGTCGTGCAGTTTCAGTTGACCGGCTGCATGCGCTGTAAGTACCTCTTCTGGGTGTGCGTAGCGACGATGGAACCACGGCTTTTCGCGGAGTGCCTCAAAAGTAGCAGGATTCCTTGTGGTATAGGCATCATGCAGAAGTGCCGCATCCGCCGCGTGCTCTGGCAACACCTTTGTCAGGAAACTGGGTCCGAGTACCATGTCAAGTTCCGGAACAGTAACGGGATCACCGTGTGAGGGCTTGAGAATGTTATGGCTGCTGAGCATAAGGAGTTTCGCTTCAGCTTGCGCTTCCACGGTCAGTGGGACGTGGACTGCCATCTGGTCACCGTCAAAATCAGCGTTAAACGCTTTACAGACGAGTGGCGGAATCCTGATGGATTTGCCCTCTACTAAGACTGGCAAAAATGCCTGAATGCCGAGTCGGTGCAAAGTTGGGGGGCGGTTGAGCAAGACTGGATGGTCCGCAATGACTTCCTCTACGACTTCCCATACAGGAGAATCAGAATCAACGTGTTCAGCGATATGCTTCGCACGCTTAATGGTCTGTGTATAGCCATACGCTTGAAGTCGCTCAATAATGAACGGCTTAAACAACTCTACAGCCATTCGTTTAGGGATTCCGCACTGATGCAACCCCAATTCAGGTCCAACAACGATGACACTACGTCCCGAGTAATCAACCCGCTTACCGAGCAGATTCTGACGGAACCTTCCAATCTTACCTTTGAGAACATCGGCAAGAGATTTGAGCGGGCGGTTACCCGGACCGGTGACGCGCCTACCGTGCCGTCCATTGTCGAAGAATGCATCGACGGCTTCCTGTAACATCCGTTTCTCGTTCCGGAGAATGACTTCTGGAGAGCGGAGTTGTATCAATTTACGGAGTCGGTTGTTCCGATTAATAACACGGCGATACAGATCGTTCAGGTCACTGGTAGCAAAGCGTCCGCCTTCAAGGGGGACAAGAGGACGTAAATCTGGCGGGATAACAGGAATAACATCCAGAATCATCCACTCGGGTCGCTGTCCGATTTCTGCAAAATCAGCCATCTGTTTCAGCTGCTTGGCGATCTTAAGCTTCTTCTGATGGCTTGTTGTTTCGTCCAAATCTTGGGTTAACTTCTCTATTTCCGCCTCAAGGTCAATGTCACTCAGTAATTCGCGAATGACTTCTGCGCCGGTGCCAGCCCGAAATCCGCCCCAGTACTTGTTGCTGTTTTCTATGTACTCAATCTCGGTTAAGACCTGTCCACGTTCAAGAGGGCAATCTGGGTCAGTCACTTCAACGACAATAAACCCCTCAAAATAGAGCACACGCTCAACATCACGTGAAGAGAGTTCGCAAAAAGTGCCAATGCGGGAAGGAATTCCTTTGAAGTACCATATATGAGATACAGGGGCGGCAAGTTGGATATATCCGAGCCGATCTCTGCGAACGCGCTGTTGTGTGATTTCAACACCGCAGCGGTCACATATCATCCCTTTATGTTTGATCCGTTTATACTTACCGCAGTTACACTCCCAGTCCTTTTGGGGTCCAAAGATAGCCTCACAAAAGAGGCCCTCCGGTTCAGGACGGAAGGAACGGTAGTTAATAGTCTCCGCCTTTTTGACCTCGCCGCAACTACATGTCCCTTTCTCGGGACAGATAAAAGGTTCATCCGCTGCTTGAGATGGATTCCGACGTTTGCAACTTGTCGTCTTCGACTCATCTTTAATCTGATCAGGCGAGGCTATCTTGATGGAGATGCTGTCAAATGCCGTGTTCATTTTTTTACTTATGGCCTCCTGTGCTGCGCTCCATTACATTACGCGCAGGTTTCTGGTTACATCTCAACTTACTTGGGGACTTTGGTGGAAACATGAAGCGAAACCGGTAGCCTGCAACAACGGCACAGGCGGATTTGAGAAACCCACTTCAAAGATAGAACAACCGTAATTTCTCCGCAAGGTAAAATTAAGAGTCTTCATCCTTATCAAGGGATACATGAAGTCCGAGGGTTTGAAGTTCGCGGACCAAGACTTTGAATGATTCCGGTGTCCCGGGTGGGTCAGGGTTTAACCCTTTCACAACCGACTCATAGATCTCTCTTCTACCGAGAACGTCATCTGATTTGAGCGTGAGCATTTCTTGGAGCGTATGGGCTGCACCATAAGCCTCCAGTGCCCAGACCTCCATTTCACCGAGTCGTTGGCCCCCGTGTTGCGCCTTGCCACCCAGCGGTTGCTGTGTAACAAGAGAGTAAGGTCCTGTTGAGCGAGCATGCATCTTATCAGCAACAAGGTGGTTCAACTTCAAGAAATAGACGTAGCCCACCGTTACTTCCTGTGCAAATGGCTGACCGGTCCTACCGTCAAAGAGAATGCTTTTACCGTTCTGCTTACTGCGTTCCGGAAGATCGGTCTTACCGAGCATTTCAAAGATTTCTTCTTCTGTCGCACCGTCAAACACAGGAGATTCCACCTGGATACCGAGTTCATGGCATGCCCATCCGAGATGAATTTCCAAAATTTGACCGACGTTCATTCGAGAGGGCACACCTAAGGGGTTCAGCACCAATTCAACGGGTGTACCATCGGGGAGATAAGGCATATCCTCAGCAGGCAAAATTTTGGCAACAACACCTTTGTTTCCGTAACGACCCGCCATTTTATCACCCACAGAAATCGGACGCTTACTTGCGACATAAACTTTGACGCGTTTGATGACGCCTGGTTTCAGTTCATCACCCATCTCTAACTGTTGAAGTGCCCGTTCTTTTTCCTCAGTGTAAGTGGTTATCCTACCTTGCGCCATCTCTTCGACACGTTGGATATGCTCTCTGGCATTGGCATCGGTTACATGGATGTCTGAGAAAGTCAAACTACAGGATTTACGCGCCTGTTGGTAGTCGTCATCAGAAACATATTCTCCAACAGGTAATGTACACGCTGGGTCAAAAACAGCGGTAACGTGCCAGACCTTGTCGGCTTTCAAATCCTTGATCGTCTGGTCGAGTGATGCCAGTTCATCCGCAGTCAACCGCTGTCCGGCTGCGATAGGACGCGCAGGAAAGGCTCTGGAGACTCGCAGGTACTCGTTGTCGGAAAACTCTTGGCCCTCGGTCAATGTGCATTCAGGATCGAAAACTTCCATAATTTGCCAGAATAACTCGGCTTGTAAACCGGGATAAGCCTGACTGAAGTTTGCCCATTCTTCCTCGTTTAGTCTCTGTGTCTCAACGACGGGGCATCCAGTTGCCTCAATCTGTTCGGTGACTCCGGTCTCAAATTCGGAACGCGCACACGGTTGCAACACTATTTGATCAGCGACTTGTGCTTCTGCGTCTTGTGTCGGGGGCGAGTCGCTGGTCAAATCTGCGAGTTCATAGAAATCCCAGTTATCGGGTTCTGATTCACCTTCGGTTACCAATACACCAAATCGTGCGCCTGCTGCAGTGAGCATTTCTGTCAGATGCTCGGAATTATACCCGTTTTCCGTGTCCTCATTTTCACATACAGCAATGGCAATCACACTGTTATCGTAGCCCTGAAGCACAACATCAGCGTCTCCTGTAGGAGAGGTTTGTGACTCCGATTCCTGAGGTTCTGTTTCCTGATAGAATGGCTCTGTATTTCCCAAGGTCGATTTGCACACTTCGCTAAGGTACGCTTGCACGGTTGAAGAATTCTTCGAGGGGTGGACCACAAGAGTAGGGATGGGTTCAGGTACGTCCGTTACCCTGTAACCTGCTTCAGCGGTAAAGGCTTCAGAATTTGTATCTTCGGTTACCAGATGATACTCATCTGCAGTGAAACCGGAAATATAAGCGTCCAGAACCTCAGCTGTTAGCGTATCGCCAGCATTCGCAAAGGGTTCAGCTGTAGGAAGGGTTTTCAACCCCGATGCCTCTTTTGTGTAAAGCGGATCAGCGAGTTCACATCCTATGAGTGTTTCGCGAATCTCTTCGATTCTTCGGCGACGGATGGAAGCGATCTGCTCACGCGAAGTCTCTTCTATCTCCTTGCGTTTCGACTCATATCGCAAATTGTCAGCCATTGATAACCCTGAGGGGTCTCCTTGTGACCAACTTCCACGACGGGACCCAGTATCCGGCTTACGGGAAAATACTTTCACGTCAATGACGACCCCTTCAACGCCGGGGCGGACATACGTTGAAGCATCTCTTACTTCTTTGACCTTTTCGCCAAAGATCGCGCGTAGGAGTTTCTCTTCTGGACCATATTCGCTTTCGCCTTTCGGTGTAATTTTTCCAACGAGGATGCTTCCTGCACCCACAACGCTTCCAACGCGAATAATGCCCTCTTCATCAAGTTGTGTGAGCCGCTGCTCGCTAACGTTCGGAATATCACGGGTGATTTCCTCTGGACCTACTTTCGTTTCACGTGCTTCTACTTCAAATTCTTCAATGTGGATAGAGGTGAAGGTATCCTCTTTAATGAGCGTCTCACTTATCAGGATAGAGTCCTCATAATTGTGACCGCCCCACGGCATATAAGCACATAGCACGTTCCGTCCAAGAGCGAGTTCGCCATTTTCTGTAGAAGTGCCATCCACAATAACCTGTCCGGCTTCAACTTTATCGCCTACTGCGACGATAGGACGCTGATGGATACAGGTGCCGCTATTACTTCGTTTGAAGGTTTGGAGTTTGTAAACATCGTAGCCCATTTCGCTGAATGTATTCTCACCTTTATCATGGTGAAGTGTTTCACCAGTATATATGAGAATCTCATCGGCAGAAACACTCGTGACAGTACCGGCTCGCTTAGCCGTAATGAGAGCACCTGAATACAGTGCCGCCGGTGCTTCCATCCCCGTTCCAACGAGAGGTGCTTCTGGACGAACAAGCGGTACAGCCTGACGTTGGTGGTTAGCACCCATCAAAGCACGGTTTGCGTCCTCGTGCTCCAGAAACGGAACCAGCGCGGCAGAAATCCCAACGATTTGCTGCGGGGAAACGCCGATATAGTCTACCTTTTCCATCGGAACCGACAGGACATCCTCTCCACTGCGTACAGGCAGTGTATGCCCAGATGCATCACCATTTCCGCTTTGTTCGGTATCACTCGAGGCGGCTTTCGCAGCAATGTAGGCAGTATCCTCGCTATCTGCTGTGAGGTATTCCACTGGATCCAGCACTGAACCATCTTCAACCTTATGATAAGGGGTTTCAATGAAACCGTAGGGATTTATCCGTCCATAACAAGCCAAAGAAACGATAAGACCGATCGATGGACCCTCAGGTGTCTCTAAGGGACAGACACGTCCGTAGTGCGTTCGATGGACATCCCGAACCGCTGCTGTTGCCCTATCTCGGTGAAGTCCACCTGGACCGATCGCTGAGATACGGCGTTTATGCGTCAATTCGTCCAACGGATTAATCTGTTGCATAAACTGTGACAGTTGGTTCGATCCAAAGAATTCTCGAAGTGCCATCATCAGCGGTTTCGGATTTATGAGAGAAGACGGGACAACTTTCGCAATATCGTTATTGGTGCTCAAACGTTCGCGCGTGGTTCGACGAATCTGGAATAGACCCATTCGGAACTGGTTTTCGAGGAGCTCACCGATAACACGCACTCGGCGATTACCGAGGTGATCCAGATCGTCTTTCGGCGCAACCCCGTTGTGGACGTTAAGAAGATAACCTACCGTCGCAGCAATATCTTCGGGACGAAGTGTGCGAAAAGCCTCTGCAGGTGGCTCACCATAAATCGGGATATTCTGGAATTTCCGATTCAGTTTGTACCTGCCAACGACCCCTAAATCGTATCGGTGCGCGTCGAAAAGCAACCATGAAAGGTGTTTACGAGCGTTCTCTATGCCAGCGGGGTCTCCGGGTCTCAGCGTGCGGAAAATTGTAAGCAGTGCGGCATCTTTTAAAGTATACGGTTCCTCATAGTCCGCCTGTCGGTCACGCTCCAATGTATTACGCAAAAATCGAATGTGCTGGCAATCTTCCTCATCCAGTACTGTAAGTGCCTCAACACCAGTCTCACTGAGGCGTTCCAATTCCGTTTCGGTGAGCAGCGTATTTGCTGTGAGGAGCACTTCGCCAGTCTCTGGATTTTTAACATCTTCAGCGCAGACTCTACCGACACATTCCTGATTGTCTTCGGACAAAAGTTGTTCAGCTGTGAAAGCTTTGCGTCCGTAGCGGGCACGCGCCTCTTCGTATTCCGAATTCGTTAGTACTTGTCCCGGAATGAATTCACACCCACTATTGTGGGTATCAATCACACGCCGCAGAAGTTCAGTTTCAAAGCCCTTCCATTTTCTGCGAAAACTTGTACGCTCCTTAGACGTAATTTCTTGCCCAATCTCCAGCGAACAGCCCTCATCCTTATCACTTACTTTCGTAACGCGATAACAATTCTCTACCTCAAGGTCAGGATAGTCTTTGCTGGATTGTCGAAAGTCCGCGGCATCCAGCAAATCACCGGGTTTGAGTTGCTTTGCTGGTCCTTCTACATCGGTAACCTGCCATCCGGCGAGCACAAGTCGTTCCGTCTTGGCGTAAAGCTGCATGATATCCGCGTCCGACTCCCAACCGAGTGCACGGAGAAGCACGGTAGCAGGCAGTTTTCTACGTTTGTCAATACGGACGTAAATCTGGTCTTTGGTGTCTATCTCAAATTCGACCCATGCCCCTCGGTACGGAATAATTTGGGCAGTCGGTGTGCGTCGCCCGGTCGGTAATGTCTTTTCAAGAAAAATAACACCCGGCGAACGGTGCAATTGGCTCACAATCACGCGTTCGCTACCGTTGACGATGAAACTGCCGTTTTCGGTCATTAAAGGAACTTCGCCGAGGTATACATCGGATTCTCGGATATCCACAACGTGGGGTTCATCCGCATCGGAGTCTGCCTCACGCAGGACAAGCATAATACGGGCAGTAAGGGATACTTGATACGTTACGCCGCGCGCAACACACTCTTGGAGCGTATATTTCGGGATGCCAAGGCTGTAACTGACAAATTCGAGACTATTAACTTCCGAAAAATCGCGAACACCACTCTTTTCTCCTGTCTGAAATACTTCCTTAAACACCGCTTGGAGACCAGTATCCGAACGTTCATTAGGTGGGACATTTCGTTGTAAGAAGGCGTCATAGGCGAGCTTTTGTGTCTCTATGAGGTTCGGGAGCGGGGTCCGTACCTGCGTTTTAGCAAAAGAGATTCTCTCATTTTTTTGGATGGATTTTTGGTTCACTGAATGAAGTCTCCCTACTTGGCGGTGGTTACGCAGTTTACAAATAGACTTTTGAAAAAGCCTGCTTTCTCAACTGCTTTTTCCGTCTTAATGTGGTAGCATAGCATAACAGAATATTATACATTATTTTCCGTAGAATGTCAAGAAAAAATAAAAAAATCACATTTTTTCCTAATTTAATGCAATAATGTATGATATTAACCGTTAGAATCGCGGTTTTTATAGAACTTCACAACAATAAATGAAGTGTTGATACGCGAAACCTAATTCACTGCACTTGATGAAATTGAAGTTCACGCTATCAACGATCGGGATGTGGGTTTTAGGGGTATGCCATAAATTTTCGACGCTGGAGGATAACATGGGAGCAATCACGACACCACTGCCGGTTAAAGCAATCATCGGTGTGCTGACAGCCGACCCTGACCTCCTGTCAACAGTTTATGCAGAGTTAACACATCGCCTTGGACCCATTGATTACACAAGTGAATTGGTGCCCTTCACAAGCACAGCCTACTACGAGGCTGAAATGGGACCAGACATCCAACGACAATTTATTAGTTTTGAAAGACTTGTCGATGCCGGTACGCTGGCAGAAATGAAGTTGTTCACGAATGGTATCGAGCAAACTTTTGCAATAAAAAAGTCCGAAGCAGACGCGCGGCGTGTCAATTTAGACGCCGGTTACATCTGCTTAGCAAAGCTCGTGCTTGCGTCAACGAAAGACCATGCCCATCGTATCTACCTCAGCGACGGTATCTACGCCGAAATCACACTCCGCTTCTATCGCAAAACGTTCCAACCATGGGAGTGGAGTTATCCGGACTACCGTTTACCAATATACATCGCTATTTTTAACCACATTCGCAAAATTTATAGAAATCAATTAGAAAGTCAACTACTCTTCACTGAAGCGCGAGATTTTTAAAAATCTCTGTTGTTCATGCCACGGAATACTATGTCCTTCAATCTCCCACGTTATAATATGGTGGTGGCGCGCAGAATTCTGAAAGGTTTTGAGGTGTTCTAACCAGTCTAATCTAATAGTATTTTCTCCTGTGTTTTTGTAGGATACACAGGATATTTAAATCAAAGTCACGGTTTATCGTGTATCGTGTGTTTATTACCTGTCAAGTAGGCGGCAGACACATTGCCGAGAGGCAATGCTTGACATGTCTGCCAACACGATATAATTATTATACCATAAAGACTGACGAAGGTCAAATTAAAAGAAAGGGCGGTTTTTTCTGCTCACCATAAATGGTGAGATTTCCAAATCGCGAATGTTGATGAAGAAAATTCTTAAAAGGATGCAAGGCATTGAGAACTCGTGCGACACGAAATTGTTGATTTTTATCGTTCTCACAGGTACATTTTTAGCGTGTTCTATATACGGCGTAAACGTCAAATCGACAGACTCGGATACTCGCGCACGGGCGCGCGACATCGGTATCCAAGTCGGAAGCCTTCCAACCGGTACACACAATGCGATCACTGATGTAGAGGGCGTGAAAGTCGGACATGTCACGCTAAACGAAGGCGATTCAATTCGGACGGGTGTTACTGCTATCCTTCCGAGTGATGATATTTGGACAGCGCGCTTATTCGGTGCAGCACATGTCATTCATGGCAATGGTGAAGCAACCGGTGTCGCGCGTATCAATCAAGCGGGATGGATTGAATCGCCCATTTTGCTTACGAATACACTCAGTGTCGGGGCAGTCCATGATGGTGTTGTGCGTTACATTGTAAAACGGTATCCAGACAACAATATTGTGCTACCAATCGTGGCGGAATGCTACGATGGTGGCTTGAACGATATCAGCGGACTCCATGTCACAGCGCAACATGCGATTGAAGCGATTGAGAACGCCGCTGCCGGTCCCGTAACCGAAGGAAGCGTTGGGGGCGGTACCGGGATGCGATGTTACGGGTTTAAAGCCGGTATCGGCACAGCCTCCCGTGTCCTACCCGAAGAACGCGGTGGATGGACAGTCGGGGTCCTTGTTAATTCCAATGGGGGGCGTCGTTCGCAACTGCGAATTGATGGTGTCCCTGTGGGCGAGGAAATTGTCGGATCCCCACCGAAACCGGGTAGAGATGGATCGTTCATCATTGTTATCGCAACGGATGCTCCGTTGACGCACCGCCAATTAAAACAGTTAGCGATTCGTGCGACACATGGACTTGCTCGCACAGGCACGCCAAGTACAGACGGTAGCGGAGAATTCGTCATTGCATTTTCTACCGCGAACATTTTTCCAAACAGCACCGAAAACGGCACTTTTGAAATCCAAATGCTTGTCAATTGGCGTTTGAGTTCCCTCTTTCAAGCAGTTATTGAAGCCACAGAAGAGGCTATCATCAATTCAATGACAATGGCGACGACAACCACTGGACGCGGAGGCAGAACGATGTATGCGATTCCGTTGGCGGAGCTGCAAAAGGTGATGAGGGCGCACGGACATTAAAGGTGCTAAGCCGAACTGACACGATTCAGATCCGGGGCAAGAGAGGATGGCACAACTTCATAGTGTGAAAATTCCAATGTAAACGCCCCACGTCCCTGTGTCATTGAGCGAAGCCGTGTCGTGTACTGAAACGTCTCTGAGAGTGGAATGAAAGCATTGATGACATTTTGTGTCGATTGCGAGGGGCGTCCTGTATCGGAGGTATCTTGGGTTGTGCTCTCATTAATCTGCGCCCGTCGGGAATTCAGGTCACCAATGACTTTGCCGACATGCTCATCAGGAACAGTAATATGCATCCGCATGATTGGTTCTAACAACAAAGGGTTTGCTTTTCTGGTCGCATTTTCAAACGCTAAGACTGCTGCTGCTTCAAACGCGACTTCCGAAGAATCCGTTGGATGGTAGGAACCACCTGTGAGTGTAACCTTTACATCCTGCATTGGATATCCGATCCGGGGACCCGTTCCCATGGCACCTTCCAACGCCTTCTCAATAAACGGAACGTACTGCCGCGGAATTTGCGTTTCGTCTGTGTTATCCTCGAACTGAAATCCTGCCTCGCGTGCTAACGGTTCAACCGCCAGTAGGACATCGCCGTATATCCCTTCTTCATCTGTTTTGTGGATATGCGTCCCGCGTGCCTCTGCAAGCGTACTGATCGTTTCGCGATACGCCACCTGTAGTTTGCTTACCCGAGCGTTGACCCCGAATTCGCGTATCATACGATCTGTGAGAATTTCTAAGTGGAGTTCACCCATACCGGAGATAATCCGTTGTCCGGTTTCTTTGTCGATTCCCACAGTGAAAGTTGGGTCCTCGTCCATCAATTTTTCGAGTGTTTCTTCCAAGTCATCAGCATCGCTTGCACGCTCAGGTTCAATCGCAATTGAGATAACCGGATCTGGGAAAGTAATGGATTCTAACAGAATAGGCTCTCTCTGATCCGTCAGAGTGTCTCCTGTCTTGGTATCCTTAAGTCCGACGATCGCAACAATGTCACCGGCATAAGCTGCATCACAGACCGCCTCCTTATTGGCATGCATCTGCAAGATACGGTTAATCCGTTCCCGTTTTTCGGAACGGACGTTATAGACGACCTCCCCGCGTTTAAGCTCACCTGAATAGATACGACAGTATACGAGTTTGTCCACTGTTGGATGGCTTGCCACTTTAAATGCCAATGCTGAAAACGGTGTATTGTCATTTGGGATGCGTGTCACTATATCCTGTTCTTCGGATGTGTTTTTCGCTCGCTTGGGACGCGCACTCCCAGCAGTAGAATCTGGCACAGTGCCTTCAATAGGAGGGATGTCAATAGGAGACGGCAGAAAATCAATGACCGCATCCAACAGAGGTTGAACGCCTTGATTCTTTAGAGAACTTCCACAAAGCACGGGAAAAAGTTTCCCTTCCAACGTCGCTGCGCGGATAACCGTTAGTAACTCGGCATGGGGTATCTCTTCACCCTCCAAGTATTTTTCAAGCAACGCCTCGTCTTCGACAGCGACGCTCTCATAGAGGGTTTCCCGTGCTTGTGCCACGTCATCTTGAAATTCAGGTGGGATCTCTGCCTCTACGTATGTCTGTCCGAGATCGGTTGTATCCCAACGCATTACCTTCTCCGTCAAGAGATCGATAACACCGGCAAAATCGGGACCTTCACCCATCGGTAATTGAAGCGGGAGTGGGTTCGCGTCTAACTGTTCCTGCATCATTTCCAGAACGCGAGTGAAATTCGCGCCGACCCTATCCATCTTATTAACGAAGACGATGCGCGGCACATCGTAACGCTCCGCTTGCCGCCAAACCGTTTCTGATTGTGGCTCGACGCCGCCGACGGCACAGAAAAGGGCAATCGCCCCATCCAAAACTCGCAAGGATCGTTCCACTTCCACTGTAAAATCGACATGTCCGGGTGTGTCAATAAGGTGAATTGCGTAGTCTCGCCAGAAACAGGTCGTCGCGGCGGCAGTAATTGTTACGCCGCGTTCTCGTTCCTGCACCATCCAATCCATCTCTGCAGTGCCGTCGTCCACCGCGCCGATCTTATGCTTTTTACCGGTATAGAAAAGAATCCGTTCCGTCGTGGTTGTTTTTCCGGCATCAATGTGCGCTGCAATGCCGATATTGCGCACGTTTTCGATAGGATATTCGCGTGCCATTTTTTCCTTTTTGTGCTTACATGTTATCGTTCCATCGAAGGATAACGCCGAGTAAGCTGGGGTTCCACTCCATGAGGAGTTGATATGCTTTTGCCGCATCTTCTCCAGGGACGCGATGACTAATCAACGGAATAACGTTGAACCGTTTCTGCGCAATGAGCGATAACAGCAAGAGACTATCCTCTTCAAGTGTCCAGAAATTCGGTGAGGACTCTTGACGCGGACGGATGGAATTGTGTGCGCCGTAGAGAATGAGACCTTTTTTATGCACATCGCGATAGAAATTCACCTTCGGTGTTTCTCCACGAGTACTTGCCAACAACACGACGCGCGCGTCCCGTCCCGCAACATCTAAAGCGGTGCTGATTGCGTCCGGATGCCCAGTTGCTTCAATAACAACTGCGGGTCCCTCACCTTTCGTCGCTTCACCTAACTGTTCAGAGAAATCGGTATTTTCGGGGTTGAAGGTGTAGTCAGCTCCCACTGTTTTAGAGATTTCGAGACGACTATCGGTGAGATCTGCCGCAATAAGCGGCAATGATCCACTCAATTTCGAGAGTTGCATCGCCGATAAGCCGATAAGTCCCTGTCCCAGAACCAGTGTCGCTTCTCCCAATTCAATCCGTGCCTTGCGGACACCTTGCAGCGCAATCGCTCCGAGATTGAAGAAGACCGCCTCTTCGGCTGGAACATCGTCAGACGCTATCTTTAGCAAGCGACTTGGCGAAGTCACAAAGTGACTGGTATGCCCCTGCGTTGAGGCGACGCGGTCACCTGCCTCACAATCCGTAATGGCTTTTCCCACCTCTATTATTGTGCCAATATTGCTGTAACCCGGACGCGTCGGATACCTTCCTTGAGCATTCGGAAGTCCCAATAGAAACGCGCGTTCCGTGCCGGGACTGATGAGTGTGCATTCTGTTGCAACGAGCACTTCATCATCGCTGATAGACGGTAACATAAACGTCTCAATGTCAACTTTGGCGCGATCGGGCCAAACGACCCGTTGTGCTTCCATCTCTAACCTGTACCTCGTCAATGTACCCAAGCCTAAAGACTTAGGAAACCTGTTAAGAGTGTTAACAGGTTTCCTATCGGTCTACCGATAAGTTTCTCGTTTCAGTGAGGTTGGTAACCCAACGCTCTCCACGACGGGCGCAAGTTTCCGCCCTAAAAAGTATGTTTAATGCAGCGTTATGGTCTCGGTCTAACGAAGTCCCACAAAACTGGCAGTTAAAGGTTCGTATCGCAAGAGAGAGTTTCCTTTGCGATTTCTCACCACAAGCCGATCACGTTTGCGAAGTATTCTTAGGGTCAACTTGGTGGAAGTGCAAGCCGTCTCTTTCGGCTATACTTGCACACCACTCAAAGAAGGTTACCCAAGACGCATCGCTGATACTCTTGCTGAGGTGTTTGTTTTTTACCATATTAGATACGCGTAAGTCCTCTGCCACTAACACATTATTTTTTTGATGGTGGTAGAGTTTATAGACGAGTTTTCCGATAAAGTCTTTGCGTTTGTTTGTTGTTCGCTCATGGTGTAAAGCGAGTTTGTGTTTTTGTTTCTGCCAACGCTGGCTGCCTTTTTTCTTTCGAGAAAGGTCTGTAGAAT
>JAGWBV010000053.1:0-50408 GCA_021295715.1 Candidatus Poribacteria bacterium
TGCTGGCTATGTGTTAATCAGTGGCAGCGGAATGGGAAGACTATGGTTTACAATCTTCCTGGGTTGGTTAGCGAAGGCGATCGTGTTGAAGATTGGCGGTGTGAAACTCTACCGACAAGCAGTGCCGTTCTTTTTGGGACTCATCTTAGGGGATTACACGCTCGGATGTGTCTGGAGCCTCATCGGACTGGTACTGGAGATACCGACATATATTGTCTGGCATTGAGATGTTCAATTCTTGGAAGAGTGTTTCGTGATAACGTAAGGCTACTCTTTATCTTTGAATCCTTGAAGTATTCCTTCAAGAGTCGTTTTGAGATTTTCGTCTCCTTGTTGTTCAGCGAGTTTTAAAGCCGTCTGATAATCTGCCTTTGCCTCCTCCATTTTGCTAAGGTTTCCCTTTACAGTGCCACGAAGGTAATAAGCCTGAGCGTCATTTGGCTTTAAACGGATTGCCTCATTAAGGTCTGAAATCGCCTCCTCACGTCTCCCCGAATTATTTTTGGAGAGTCCACGAATGAAATAAGCCCGAGCATCATTTGGCTTTAAACGGATTGCCTCATTAAGGTCTGAAATCGCCTCCTCACGTCTCCCCGAATTCTCGTTGGAGAGTCCACGAAGAAAGTATGCCTCAACATAATTTGGCTTTAAGCGGATTGCCTCATTAGCGTCTGAAATCGCCTCCTCACGTCTCCCCAAAGAAGTCTTGATTGTTCCAAGAGCGAAAAATGCCGCCGCGGCTATATCGTTATCAATCCCCTCTGCTGTATTCGCAATAGAACTCCACTTCTTAATAGCCTCATCGGTTTTCTCCTCTTTCTGCAATCTGAACGCATCAACGATAGCTTTATCTATTACGGATGCCCCAGGATTCCGTTGAATCGTTTGTAGGAATTCCTCAACTTCTGGGGACACTTCAGATTCTCCGGACTGAATGAGTTTATTGATGTCTCCACTCGTCAATCCTGATACAACTTCTTCTGCTATTTTCTTTTGCTCCTGGATGTCCTCAAGATATTTTGCTGCTTCACTGGCATACTCCTTGGCTTCCTTAAGGTGTTCCTCTGCCTCGGATTCAATACGTTGAAACTGAGTGTAGGCAACATAAGCAGCAATACCGGTTACAACCGGAATTGCAACTGCAAAAAAGGCAAGAATTAAACCTATAACAACCAGCCATTGATTAACAGTATCCAACCGGCCATCAAGATATTCACGTCGTAAATCGTTGAGTTGACGTTGATTTTCTATATCACTAACAGTATCAACACGGCTCACGCTATCTGGAACGTCTGCTTCGTCGTCAACAGGGTGTTTCGTTGTTTGTGTCATCTTTTTCTTTCCTTTATTAATTCTTGGACTTACTATAAGTATACTGTAACACCTTGAATTTGTCAAATCTGAGCCGAAATTCGGTTACACACCGCCCCTTGCAAACTTATGCAAAACCCTGTATAATAGACGGAAATCTGTGCTGAGGTGCTATTCAGTTGAGCGACGTTCCTAAAACACATCCCCGATATCTTTCATTGGCATTACGAGATACCATCGTCCACGGCTTGATCGCGCACGGACGCGGGGAAGCTTTCGATTACCTCATCGGAGAAACTACACAACCCTTCGCGACGGAGGCGATCCACGCTGCCGCAGTGATGCTCCGTCTCGCAGAACACCCTGTTATCTCGGTCAATGGGAATGTCGCGGCGTTAGTACCTGAAGGACTCATCGAACTGGGGAAACTCCTGAACGCACCCTTAGAAGTGAACATCTTTCATACGGAAACAGGACGGGAACAGCGGATCCGAGAATATCTGCTGAAGCACGGCGCACCGGACGTGCTAATGCCGACAACCGATGCGCAACTCTCCTACATCGACTCCAATCGAAAATTCGTGCATCCAGAGGGAATCTTTCAAGCCGATGTCGTCTTTGTGCCGCTTGAGGATGGCGACAGATGTGAAGCACTCCGAAAGATGGGCAAAGAGGTCGTAACTATCGATCTGAACCCGATGTCACGCACGGCGAAACAGGCGAGTATCACGATCGTAGATAACGTCGTGCGAGCAGTGCCGCTATTATGCGAAGAGATTCGGAACTTCAGTGATCGAACAGCACAGGACACCCTGAAAAAATATAGCAACGCAGCGGTGTTACAGGAAGCGTTACAGCACATCAGCAGGAGCGGGAATGGCTAACCGAAACGGAAAAACCAACCTCGTCAAACCGCACATTCTGCTGATTGGACTGGTCCTCGTTGTCTTTAATAGTTACTGGTGCCTCATGGGAACAGAGGTGTGGCATTCTACGCAGCTGACGATCGCTTCTCTGTTCTTTAACGCCGTTTTTACCCTCCTCGTCTTTGTACTTGTCAACCTACTCTTCCAACGATTCCTACCGCGTCTGGCGATGTCGGAAGCGGATTTGCAAACCATCTACGTGATGGTCGTGATGCTGACGACTATCAGCGGGCATACGATGATGGGCTATCTCATCCCTGTCCTCGCACACGCATGGATCCCACTTTTCGGACATCACGTCCCGACATGGATCGCCGTCAAAACGCCACGAATCTTGGATGGGTTCTACGAGGGGGACTCTACACTCTACACTTCCGCCACTTTAAACGCATGGATCCCACCGGTGCTGGCGTGGTCGGGTTTCGTTATCGCGCTCTGGCTGACGTTGTTGGCGGTGACGGTCTTTCTTCGGAAACAGTGGACAGAAAATGAACGACTCAACTATCCGATCGTCCAACTCCCATTGGCACTCACAAGCAATCCGAAACGCTTCTTTACTTCCCCGTGGATGTGGCTCGGATTTGCACTCGCAGGGAGTGCGGAATTGCTGAACGGTTTGAACTATCTCTTTCCCGATATACCCGCTTTACCGATTAAAGGCAAGACGATCGGGCAATTCAGCTCAAAGCCGTGGAGTGCGATGGGACCCATTCGCATCTCTTTCTACCCATTTAGTATCGGTTTGATGTTCTTCACACCGTTAGATCTCTCGTTTTCCTGCTGGTTTTTCTGGCTCCTCGGTCGCATCCAGCTGATTGTAACAGACGCGTTTGGGGCGCGGAATATCTACCATCTCGAACAGCAGACGGGCGCGTGGATTGCGTTCGGATGTATTCCGTTGTGGATAGGACGACGGCACTATGGACGCATTCTTAGGAAGGTCTTCGGCATTGCGCAACGCCGCGGTGAACCCGCACCTGACGACTCGCGTGAACCGATGCGCTATCGGACTGCGGCGGGACTGTTTACGGTCGGGATGTTGTGTCTCTTCTTTTTCTGTTACCAGATGGGGATGACCTTCTGGGCGATTGGGCTCTTTTTTCTTTTCTATTTCCCACTGGTTATCGGGATCACGCGTATCCGTGCTGAAATCGGACCGCCGTTGCATCAACTCATCTTCGTCGATCCGGGACGGACGATGGTCCTTGCGTTAGGCACACGCCGACTCGGTGCAGGCAACCTGACGGGCTTAACGTTTCTCTATCCGTTTGTCCGTTGTTTCCGTGCGCATCCGACACCGAGTGAGTTGGAGGCGTTTCGCTTGGCAGAACGGAGCCAAATAGGGTATCGGCAGTTGCTTATCGGGATGATCTTGGCGATTGTGTTCGGTATCCTGATAACGTTCTGGGCATACCTGCACGTCCTCTACGATATGGGGGCAGGAAGCAAAGCCCGCGGCTGGATCGTCTATATGGGGTGGGAGACGTTCAACCGCTTGCAAACATGGCTTGTCAGCCCACGGGAGACGAGCGTCCCAGAACTCGGTGTTATCAGTGGAAGTTTCCTATTTACGATATGCCTGATGATGATGAAGATCCGGTTTCTGTGGTGGCCCCTACATCCGGGCGGCTATGTCCTCGTGAGCGGGACGGGGATGGGCGGTTTGTGGTTTCCGATCTTTCTCAGCTGGCTGGCGAAAGCAATCGTGCTAAAGATTGGCGGCGTGAAACTCTACCGACAGGCAGTCCCGTTCTTTTTGGGTTTGATTTTAGGGGATTATACGCTTGGGTGCGTGTGGAGTTTGATCGGGTTGGTGTTGGAGATGCCGACCTACATCGTTTGGCATTGAGGTGTTGATTCATTCATATATGAACAATGTGAATTCACCTGCTACCTTCTGTGGAGATTTAGAAGTTCCATCTCCATAACAATTGACAAAAAACTGGCATTTTAACGCATCTGCGTGATATGCTATATAATAGCGCAATGCAAAGGGCCGAAGCTGCCCGACGCACGTGCAAAACCCTCAAGCCAAACTCGGAGCAGTATAGAATTGAAACCAATGGGAATAGGCATCAAGGAGGAACACTCAATGCACATATCACCTGCGTATCAAGAGATCGTTGATTTTATCGCAGCAGGGACAACACCCCAAAATTTGGTTGATTTCTGTCCGTCTGAAGATGCGAAGGAACGTATCGCTGATCTTATTCATCGCGAAAAGACAACCGGTCTAACTCCTGAAGAGACAGCGGAATTAAATCACTGTTTACAACTTGAGCATCTGATGCGTCTTGCGAAATCCCGCGCTCGACATTATTTGAAAGATGAGTAAGACTTACGTTTCTGTCGCCTTAAGACAGTTGATTAGGACACGTGCCAAGAACCTGTGTGAATATTGCTTGATTCGCGAAGAGGATACCTACTTTGGTTGTCAGGTAGATCACATTATTAGCGAGAAGCATGGAGGTTCTACTCATGAGAGTAATCTTGCCTATGCGTGTTCGTACTGCAATCGCAACAAAGGGAGCGACATCGGATCTATTGTGTGGCAGACCCGGCGATTTTGTGGTTTCTTCAATCCCCGCATTGACCAATGGGCGGACCATTTTAGATTAGATGGCATCAGGATTGCTTTCCTTACACCCACCGGTGAGGTCACTTCCCGTATCTTGGATTTCAATCATATTGATCGACTTATTGAGCGTGAAGAATTGGCTGCCCTTGGCCACTATCCTTCGTCTGCTGCTCTAACATTGATGTTATAATCTTAATAGTCCTATAAGCCGATCTTTTTTTCGTAGTTCCTTAGGGCTTACGTAGACAGGCGATAAATCACCTTACTACAAACAGATGAACCTTGAAAATACGTGTGTTTTTCAAAGGAGTGTGGTTCGTAGTAGCGCAATTCATTGCGTTTTGCGTAGGTTCTATTCTTATCAAACATGTTATCATTTTCATTAATTAATATCACAATTTAGGCAAACCCTCTATGAAAACTACCCATAGTATCCTTTTTCAAGATGCACGAGATCTAAAAAATATTCCATCAGAAAGCGTCGATTTGGTTGTTACTTCTCCACCATATCCCATGATTAGCATGTGGGATGAGATGTTTAGTGATCAGAATCCAGAGATTCAAAAGGCATTAGTGTGCGGCGATGGAAAACAGGCGTATGCATTGATACACGAGATTCTCGATGCTGTGTGGAATGAAGTATTCAGGGTGTTAAAAAATGGTAGGTTTGCCTGCATCAATATCGGTGATGCGACACGGAAGATCCGAGATGATTTTTGTTTGTATCCGAACCACGCGAGAATCTTGAATTATCTCTTAAGTATCGGGTTTTCTGCGCTCCCCGACATCCTTTGGCGAAAACAGGCGAATACGCCAAATAAATTTATGGGGTCGGGCATGCTGCCTGCGGGTGCTTATGTGACGCTGGAACACGAGTATATTCTAATCGTCAGAAAAGGTTCCAAAAGAGAATTTAAAACAGAGGACGAAAAAGCGAATAGACGCGAAAGTGCTCTGTTTTGGGAAGAGCGGAATATCTGGTATTCGGATGTTTGGACGGATATTAAGGGAACGGAGCAGAAACTTCCGAAGGCGATGTCACGATTGAGAAGTGGAGCATTTCCGTTTGATTTGGCGTATCGACTCATCAATATGTATTCTGTGAAAGGCGATGTAATACTCGATCCATTTCTGGGGACAGGCACCACGACTACAGCTGCGATGACATCGGGACGCAACAGTATCGGTGTTGAAATCGACGAGAGTTTTCAACACGTTATTTGTCCAGTTGCCAACCATATCGTTGATTTTTCAAACGATTATTTGTGCGACAGGTTGCGAAGACACTTGGCGTTTGTTGAAGACCGGATCCAAAACTCGAAACCGTTAAAATATACAAATAAACACTACGATTGTCCGGTGGTGACGAGCCAGGAGCAGTTTATTTTCCTGAACGGCTTAAAGGAAGTTCACGAGTGCCGAGATAACATCTTTGAAGTCGTGTATTCAACCAAACCGCAAACTTGGAATTTTGATGAACCCCCAGAAACCTCAATTCGGAATAAAGAGAAATCCCACCCAAAACCTTCTCAATTCAGTATGTTGAATGCACAGTGATTTTATATTCGACAAAGAGGTATGTATGCAAATTAAATTAAAAAATACTGAGATTCAAGAATATGTAAACGCTCCTGCTGGTGAATTTCCGAAGTATACGACCCAATTAATGAATGTCGCAAATCAAAATTCTCAAGCTACACGACCGAGGCACGTTGGACAATTGAGCGAACTGATTCAGGAATTTCCGGGACAAACTTTTGAAGAATGGGTTATGTGGTATCAAGAACGATATCCCGATGCGATTGATGAAGCAACGGATAGAATCATCTCAATGATAGAGAACTTCAATGGGGCTGTTGACAAGATTGATCGAAATTTGGTGAAATCATGGGTGGCGGATCTTATTCTCGTCAAAACGTTCACAGGTCTTAAATTTCAGGAGGCAATTCTGAAAAAGTTGGCGGAGATAAAAGGCTGCGACTACCGTTTGGCGGAACCTCATGAAGAATCCCAAGGTATAGATGGGTTCGTAGGCGAAGAAGCCTATTCTATCAAGCCTGACACTTATGATTCAATACCAACTGTAGCGGAATCCATAGAGATAAAGATGATTTTTTATGAAAAAAAGAAAGATGGCGTAGTGTTTGAAATACCGGAAGAGTAGGCAGGAGAGAAGGTATATCAATCCGCGACTCAGGCAAGCAATGATGACATATAATCCTGCAAAGATCGAAGAAGCCTGTGAATCCTGATTCAGACAAGAGTGCTTACACATTACCCATCTAAATTGCTTACGCTTCATCCAACCTCGCCTCTTTCCAGTTTAGCTGCCATTTTTCTCCTGTCCCTTATACTGCAACTGATACAACCGATAATAGATGCCGCCCTGTTGTAATAACGCGTTGTGTGTGCCGGTCTCTCGGATTTCGCCGCGATGCATCACGATAATCTTATCCGCATTTTGGATCGTCGAAAGTCTGTGTGCAATAACGACGGAGGTCCTGTTTTCCATCAGACGACTCAGGGCATCTTCGATCAGGAGTTCGGTCTCGGTGTCAACGCTTGATGTCGCTTCGTCGAGGACAAGGATGCTCGGATCGGATGCTAAAGCCCGCGCAAAGGCGACCAACTGCTTCTGTCCAACAGATAACCCGCCGCCGTCCTCTTTGATCTCTGTGCCATAGACCTGCGGCATTTTCTGAACGAACCGGTCTAAATGCACGTCTTGCGCTGCACGCGTCACCTGTTCCGATGAGATTGACGGATTCCCCAGACTGATATTCCGTTCGATGGAGTCAGAAAAGAGAAATATATTCTGTTGCACAATGCTGACCGCCTCTCGTAGTTCCTCCAGATTCATCTCTCGGATGTCCACCCCGTCAATCAGGATCTGACCCTTGTTAATCTCATAGAATCGGCACAGCAGATTGATGATAGAGGTTTTCCCCGCACCGGTATGCCCAACGAGTGCGACCTTCTCGCCCGGTTTTACCTTAAATGAGACATCCCGCAAAACGTAGTCCTCATCGTTGTAGGCGAACCAGACGTTTCGGAACTCAATCTCACCTTTCAAAGTCTTGGTGCCACTTTTAGGGGTGGTAGAGACGATGGTCGGTTGCGTATCGATCAGTTGGAAGATGCGTTCGGAGGATGCCATTGCGTTTTGGAAAATCGTATACTTTTCGCTCAGTTCTCGGATGGGCCAGAAGAAACGCTCAGCGTAGCGGATGAATGCTAACAGAACGCCGAAAGTCAGCGTGCCTTGCACAACCTGTCCACCCCCGTACCAGATAATCACGGCTATCGCAAGAGAAGCAGTTACTTCAATCAGCGGGTGGAAAATTGAAAAATAGAAGATACTTCGAAGGTTGGCTGCGAGGTATCTCCGGTTTCGCTCGTTAAAGCGGAGATGGCTCCGTCGCTCTTGTGCGAAAAGCTTCATTGTCGTCATGCCGACGATGTTTTCTTGCAAAAAAGCATTGATCCGTGCAAGCTGCTTCCGTTGTTCCCGAAACGCACGACGCGAATAAATCTGGTAGACAAGCGTGGCACCGAAGATAATTGGAATCACCGTGAACGTCACGAGTGCAAGTTTCCAGTTATAAAGTAGCATTGCCACCATGATCCCCAAAATCTGGAGCAGATTCGCGAAGACGGTGATCACACCCGAGGCAAAGAGTTCGTTGAGGACCTGAACATCTCCCATAACGCGGGTCATCAGTCTACCAACCGGATTTTTATCGAAAAATTGGACGTCCAAGCGTTGCAGATGTGAAAAGAGCGTCTGTCGCAGATCGTGCATCGCGTGTTGCCCAATCATCTGCATGCGGTATTCCTCAAAGTAACTAAACACGAACTCGCCAATCAATGCCACTACGTAAAAAATCGCGATCGTACTTAATCCGGTCAATGTGCCTGGGCTAATGTGCTCGTCAATACCACGCTGCAGTAAGTAGGGTCCCGCTAAACGTGCAAGCGTATTCCCGACCATGAGCAATCCGATGAAGAGCAGCTGGAATTTGTAGGGTTTAAGGTATGCCAGGAGACGCTTCATCAGCACCCGGTCATAAACTTTCCCGAGATCTTGCTCCTCATCGCTATATTCGTACAGTTCGCCTCCCATGCCGAACATAGGTGGATTCCTCCTTTATCGTTCCTCACATCCCCGGTTACGGTAGGTGCGGTTTCTAACCGCACTGGGTTTATAAGAGTTCAATCACGATAGATTAAAGTTCTTCGAGTTCCTCTTGCAAGAGTTGTGTTTCGTAGATGCCGTTGTAGATGCCGTTGTATTCAATCAGTTGTTCATGCGTGCCTGTCTCAACAATGCTACCCTCATTAAGAACAATGATATGGTCGGCGTTTTTGACGGTAGAGATCCGATGCGAAATGAGAATCGTCGTGCGATCCTTCATAATTTCAGCAAGTCGGTTGAGAATTGTATCTTCAGTTTGCGTATCGACATTCGCAAAGGCATCATCAAGGATAAGGATTTTCGGTTTAATAATAATGGCGCGTGCGAGCGCGCTCCGTTGGCGTTGCCCGCCCGAAATCGTTATCCCGCGTTCACCGAGGAAAGTTTCCAATCCATCGGGAAATTCTTCAATTTGCTCAAGAAGATCTGCAGTATGCGCCGCGCTTTTTACTTCTTCATCATCTGCTGTTTCGAGACCGTAGGTGATATTATTTCGCAAATAGTCTGAGAAAAGAAAAGGTTCCTGCTCCACAAACCCGATGTTAGAACGGAGGACGTTTAAGGGTATATCTTGGATGTCTACGCCGTCGATAAAGATGGTGCCCCGTTCTGCTTGACGAATGCGTGGAATGAGGTTGACGAGCGTAGATTTCCCAGACCCCGTCCCGCCGACGATCGCGAGGGTCATGCCGCGCTCAACTTTGAGGTTGATGCCTTTGAGGACAGGCGTTCCATCTGGGTAATCAAAACTAAGATTTCTAAACTCAATTTCGCCTTCAATGTCTTTGATGCCCCATTTCACCTGCTCACCGTCGAAGATTTCTGGTTTTTCATTGAGAATCGCGTTCATCCGATCCATGGATGCTGCCCCGCGTTCAAAGGTATTGACAATAAAGCCGAGGGTAATCATCGGACGGACGAGCATCATGAGATAGGCACTGAACGCCACAAACTCGCCGAGTGTAATCTTCCCTTCAATCACATGGAGACCCCCCATCCAGAGGAGAACCACACCACCGATACCCGGTAGGAAACGGAAGAGCGGGAAGAAGAAAGTCATCAATCGGATTTGTCGGTGATTACGTTCAACAAACTCATGATTCAGCTCTTGGAAATGCTCTACCTCACTCGCCTCAAGCGTATATGCTTTCACAACACGGACACCAGACAAATTCTCCTGGACTTTGGTATTCAGCGTTGAGAATGCCTCTTGGATGCTTTCGTAGTGGGCATGTAACCGCTTTCCGAGGGTGCGAATCAAAATCGCGAGGATTGGATAGGGCAGCAAAGCAACAGCCGTTAGGGTTGCATCGATCTGCAGCATGATAGTAAGCGCGAGTCCGAAAAACACTATCGCATCGGCGGTGTACATGATAGCACTGCTCAAGACCATTCTGATGGCGTTTAAGTCGCTGGTGGCGCGGGTCATCAGATCACCGGTGCGGACACTATCGTAATACGCAGCGGAGAGTTTTTGGAGATGGAGAAAGAAATCAGCACGGAGGTGAAACTCCATCTGCCGAGCGACACCTTGGATGATGCGTCGTTGAGCGAAGCGTAAGATGCCCGCAAAGAACGCGACCCCGAAGATAAGAAGTGCAAAAAAAAGGATTCGTTCCGGAGGTACGGTAAAATCTGGGTCTCTGAATGCGCGTTCTAACTCATCAAAAAAAGTCTGAAGAATCTTTGGACTGATTAGGAGTATCGCATTCGTCACAATCACAAGGCAGAAGCTAAATATAATGGCGAATCGATACCGAATAACATATTTCTTGAGACCGAATAAACTGCGAATGATGAGACTCCTTTCCGGCGAGCGCGTTTTGCCGCGTGGTGTTATGTTAAGAGGGTATTTCTAATTTTGACGTAAATTTTGGCTATCCGTATTAATCAAGTTTTCAGTAGGGCAAAGAAGTTGCTTCCTGTAGAAGCAAACTGTCCTCGGATCCTCTGCCACATGTAGGAGCGAGCTGTGCTCGCGACCCCTCAAGAATGCGTAAAGGTGCATCCGAGAATGTGTATATAAATGAATTATTATCTATTTATAACCCAAGTTGCTATCTAATAGGTCATGGACGTTTCAACACGGATTTTTCAAGGAGTCAATATGAAACGCAATCGAAAACCTACACCCTTCCACGTTGTATCGGGTGATCCAGAAGGAACGACATGGGTGCTACCCGATGGAGCAATCGCCCGATTCGGGAAAGGGGAACACAAAACCCCTGGCGGCGATGTGAAACTCTCTCCGGATGGCACGTATTTCGCCACTGCAACCAGCATCGGACTCTGGTGGTATGACGTATCCACTCTGTCTCCTATCGCATTGTGGGAGACGGAACGGGGTGGGATTAACGCTATTGATTTCTCACCCGATGGCAAGCACATTTCTATTGCCAATTGGGATGGTGTCCTTAAAGTGATGGATGTTCAGAGTGGGAGGACTATCTCTGAAATAAAAAAGAAAGATAGATACGTACGCATTGTCTTCTCACCTGACGGCAATAAATGGGGTGTCGCGGATCACAATGGTATCATTCAGGTTTTGGATGCTAAAACCGGTCAGTGCCTTGTGCAAATGGATCGAGGTCAACATGAACAATCAAATGACGTTTCTCAACTGGAATTTTCTCCGAACGGACACTACATCGCGGGGTCTGTAGAAAATCCTGAACTTTATTTTTTTAATAAAAATAAAATCATTAATCCTGACACAGAAGGAACACAAACTTACATCTGGAGTTCAGAGACGGGCATGCCATTAATCAGGTTCGCGGGCAGAAATTTCGCTTTTTCCCCAGATAGTCGACTGCTGGCGTGCGCTACACCCGACGAAGCAGCGAATGAGGTCGATAGCGTTCCTTGCTTTATCTCGGTGTATGATGTGGCGAAAGGCGAGCGTATCGCCTACTTCACCGAACATAGGAGTTGGGTACACACCGTCATCTTTTCACCGTGCGGTCAGTTTCTCGCGTCATGCGATGTAGACAAAATCCTATGCCTGCGGGATCTGCCGAAGAGCGCGTTGAAGAAAAGTTATGTGGACTGTGGTACTCCATTTTACACACAGGATGGTATACTGCTTACCATCCTGTCACGCCGTGAAAGTATCGAAGTCTGGGACGTAGAACACCGTGAAAAACTACAGACTATCGAGCGTCGATTTGGGAGCATCGGTCATAAATGGTTTTCAAAATGCCCACAATTGGCTATCGCTCACGCACTCTCCGACAAACCGATAAAATCCACAACACAAACATTCCCAATCCTTCGTGAACCGACTCTCTTTTCGGATCCAGTGCTATTTCTACCGGATGGACAAATACTTGCGAGCCGGAGTGATACCAAAGGGGTCGTGTTATGGGATGTTGAAAGTAAGCAGGTCCGAGAAATATTACTGAAGGATGCACATATCACCTCTTTTACTGTTTTGCCGTGTGGAAGTATGCTGGCTGCCAATGTCCAAGACCAGAATGTCAGTGTGTGGAGTGCTGAGAAACCCGATAAACCTATTGCTGAATTCACCGAACAGGCACGATTGGGCTGGCATATAGCGTTCGCACCGACGGGGGATCGACTTGCAGTTGGAAGTAGAGAAGGCACAATCTATCTATACGATTTCAAACGGAATGAGAAGTTAAAACCTTTCATAGGGCACACAGATTTCATCTGGTCAGTATGCTTCTCGCCAGATGGCAAGCGGCTGGTAAGCGGTTCAGATGATAAAATCGCTCGGCTGTGGGATGTTGAATCTGGTGAAGCAATTGCTACATTGCCTTTGGACGCACCTCGGACACTGATGGAGATAGCCTTTTCGCCGTGTGGCAGCGTGATTGCAGGTGGAATGTTCGGTGAACTCCGGTTGTGGTGTGCCGAAACTCTAACAACGCTTTTCACTATACCGCAGCCACAAACACAGAAACCTTACGCGCTTGCCTTTTCGCCGTGTGGGCGGTATTTCGCATCCGGGACCTGGTGGCAGGAAGGAATGGAGAAGATGGCAATTAAATTATGGGAAGTCGCGAGCGGTGAGAATATCGCTACCTTCTGGGGACATCCGACAGACATTCAGTCGCTTGCCTTTTCACCGGACAGTAAACTTCTCGCAAGTGGCGGTTTTGATCGGACTATCCTCCTTTGGGGTTTGGAAACGTTAAACTGAAAGCCTCTGATTTTTCTATTGACAGTATTACCTCTTGCAGTTTATGATATGCAAAATGGATTCTATCATAGGAGGAAAACAGATTTGGCGGCAGATGGGTGAAAACCTCGCACTGAACATGGAAAGCAAAGGGTTTGAGGTAGCGGTCTTCAACCGAACCCTCTCACGGGTGGATGCTTTCATGGCAGGTGCTGCGAAGGACAAAAATATCACTGGAGCGCATTCCATTCCAGAACTCATTGAGAAGTTAGACAGCCCCCGAAAAATTATCTTGATGGTGAAAGCCGGCGAACCCGTCGATGCATTTATAGGGCAATTGGTCCCACATCTTTCAACGGGCGACCTCATTATTGACGGTGGAAACTCCAATTTCAACGACACTGTCCGTCGGCATGCGGAGTTGGCTGAGCAGGACGTTCTGTTTATCGGCACAGGTATTTCTGGGGGCGAAGAGGGCGCACTCAAAGGACCCGCCATGATGCCGGGCGGTTCAGCCGAGGCTTACGCACTCGTGGAGCCGATCTTTACGAAGATTGCGGCACAGGTAGGAGGCACACCCTGCTGCTCTTATATCGGACCCGATGGCGCGGGGCATTACGTCAAGATGGTGCATAACGGCATTGAATACGGCGACATGCAGCTGATATGTGAAGCCTATTCCCTGATGAAAGGCATCTTGGGAATGGACGCCGACGAAATGCACGAAGTCTTCAGCGAATGGAATCGTGGCGAACTGAATTCTTACCTCATCGAAATTACCGCAGACATTTTCACACAACTCGATAGGAGTGGTACACCTTTCGTCGATGTCGTGCTGGATCAGGCAGGACAGAAAGGCACCGGTAAATGGACGAGTATCTCGGCGCTGGATCTGGGTATCTCCGCACCGACGATCGCAGAGGCGGTTTTTGCGCGCTGTATCTCCGCTGTTAAAAGCGAACGTGTTGCGGCAGAACAGGTTATCCAAGGACCCGCTGGCACCTATCAAGGCGACCGGGACGAAGCACTCAAAGCAATTCACGACGCGCTTTACGCCGCGAAAATCTGCTCTTATGCCCAAGGTTTCGCCTTAATGCGGGAAGCAAGCGAAGAATTTGGATGGGATTTGGATCTCGGCATGATTAGTTTAGGCTGGCGGGGTGGGTGTATCATTCGGGCGAAGTTCCTGCATCGGATCGCGGAGGCGTTTGAACGCAATCCTGAACTACCGAACCTTATGCTCGATTCCTACTTCCGAGATGTGCTTGAAACCGCGCAACCCAACTGGCGAAGCGTCATCGGCACAGCCACACAACTCGGTGTTCCTGTTCCGGCATTCAGCTCCGCTTTAGCCTATTTCGATAGTTACCGCAGCGGGAGACTCTCTGCGAACCTGATTCAAGCGATGCGTGACTACTTCGGTGCACACACCTATCATAAACTTGACGCAGATGGAAACACGATCCTCGGAGAAGACGGGGAACCGACGGTATTCCATACCGAATGGATGCTCGAAGGTCGCCCGGAAGTTACTGTTGATTAAATTTTTAATTTATCGAGACGGACGCAAATTAAGCCAATATGTGTATCTTCGGGTAGCACAGATGCTCGTTTCTCTTGAATCGGTGCGGTTAGGAACCGCACTTACTCGTGAAGTGCGCCTGTCCTGATTAGCCTAAGAGGATAGCCTGCAACACCGGCGCAGGCGGATATACGGAAACAATTGTTGTTTACCGAATCTGCCTGACCGACCCGCAAGGTAAAATTAAAAAACCGCAAGGAAAATTAAAAAATGGATCACGGATCACAACAAGCATTATACGATTTTGAACCGCAACACGAATTTTTCGTTGGAATCGACTCAGACGGTTGCGTTTTCAATAGTATGGAGGTCAAACACAACGACTGTTTCAGCGTGAACCTCGTTAAACATTTCGGCTTGGCATCTATTTCTCGGCAGGTGCATCAGGCGTGGGATTTTGTGAATCTTTACTCAACGACGCGCGGCACGAATCGCTTTAAAGCGATCCTGCTGGTGTGCGATTTCTTACGCGAGATGCCACTCGTGCGAAACATGGGGGTCGCAGTGCCGGAACTGTCGTACCTACGAGAATGGTCGGAAACGGAAACGAAACTCGGTAATCCCGCACTGCAAGCCGCAATTGACAGCGCAACTGGGGAACGACTTGACGAATTGAGCCAAGTGATGGAGTGGAGTCTCGGTGTCAACGAAAGTGTCGCAGAGATTGTCTACAACCTTCCACCCTTTCCTGGGGTGCATGAGACGTTGCAACGGCTTCAGGGCAAATCGGATGTCATCGTCGTTTCCGCAACGCCAGATGAGGCACTCGTCCGGGAATGGGCTGAGCACGAAATTGACACCTACGTCGCGTTGATTGCTGGACAGGAGATGGGAACAAAAACGGAGCATCTCACGATAACGACAAAAGACAGGTACCCCGAAAACCATGTCTTAATGCTCGGTGATTCACCCGGCGATTTGAAAGCGGCAAGAGATGTAGGGGCACTCTTCTTTCCTGTCAATCCCGGTTCCGAGGACACATCTTGGCAACTCTTCCTTGACGAGGCGATGGATAAATTCTTCAACGGACAATACGCCGGTACTTATGAGGACGCGTTGATTGACAAGTTTCAGGAATTGTTGCCAGAAACCCCACCATGGCAATGAAAACCAGAACGTAGGGTGGAAGCAGGAGGGAAGTGTGGAGGCCCCCCTCCCTCTCCTACTTCTTCCATCCTTCCAATTACCTATATTACATTATGAAAGGACCCTTAGTGTATGAAGATTTTACTTCAAGGACGTGTTGAAGGTGAACTCCTCCAGAGATTAGAAGGCATCGTCGGCGACGAACACACCTTTGTTATCCCAGGTTCACGCGAGGAACTTATTGAAGAGGGCAAAGATGCTGAAGTCTTCTATGGCTACTGCAGTGAAGACCTATTTCCGCACCTACCCAATATCAAATGGATTCAATCTTCCAGCGCAGGCATGGATCGGCACATGTACCCCGCGCTTCGTGAGAGTGATGTCATTCTAACAAACGCTGCAGGCTTATATGGAACACACGTCGCAGACCAAGCGTTCGCACTCCTGCTCGGATTGGCGCGGGGTATCCACGAATCCGTTCGGAATCAGGACAAACACCAATGGGGTGGCGCAAGGACAATGCCAATGATCGAGATTGATGGGTTCAAGATCGGTATTGTTGGCATGGGTGGCATTGGGATGCAGATGGCAAAGCGCGCAAAGGGCTTCGATATGTACGTTATGGCTGTCGATGCCTACCGCACCGATAAACCCGACACCGTTGATGAACTGATGCCGATGGATCAGCTCTCAAATATGATGAGCCAAGTGGACGTTGTGATGATTGCATGTCCGTTGACTGAGGAGACACGGGGACTCATCAATAAGGACAACCTATCCGTGATGCAACCGACAGCGTTCTTTATCAACGTCGCCCGCGGTCCGATTGTCAATGAACCCGATCTGATTGAGATTCTACGCGCCGGTACAATCGCTGCGGTAGGCTTGGATGTCACTGAGATCGAACCGCTTTCGGCAGACAGTCCATTGTGGGATTTTGACAATATTATCATTTCGCCGCATTCTGCGGGAGGTTCGCAGCGCCGTATGCAACGGATTACCGGGTTCTTCTTGGATAACTTGGAACGGTATCTGAAGGGTGAAGAGCTGAAGAACATTGTGAACAAACAACTCGGTTTCTAAAAAAAAGAGTATCTGATTTCTCCAGTGCCTTGATCTCCCGATCGGGGCATTGCATTTTTTATTCGTTCTACAAAACTTAGCGATATTCAAGAAGCGATTAACAAGGTCTTGGATTAGGAATTTAACCGCTTGTGTAGCAGTGTGATAAATCGCACTACTACGAACCTGCCCTAACATAGAAAAAGAATATAACACCATTCGTGTTTTGAAACACAAACCATACAAAAGGAACACAGATGAGAAGGTTTGGCACACAGGGACCCGTGAACCCTGAACAGCACTATGTTGTCGCACGCACGGAAGAACTCACAGAGTTCATTAAGCGCGTCAAAGAGGGACGCTATATTGTCATCTTCGCACCGCGGCAGACAGGTAAGACGACTTTTTTTCCAACGTGCCGTTGCAGCACTTACTGCTGAAGACCTCACCTATTTTCCCATTCAACTGAATTTTGAAATATATGTCGACTGCAGTCGTTCCGAATTTTACAACTTTCTCACCAAACAGATTTGTAAGGAAATTAAACGCGTTTTCCAAAAGCGCAGAGAGGCACTTGACGAACCACTAAAGCATTTTCTCGACAATGCCCAGATAACCAATCATTTATCAATGATGGAATTCTTTGAAGGGGTTCAGCGTTTCCTGAAGGACGGGGAAGATTGGCAGAAGGTTGTTCTCATTATCGACGAGTTTGATGGCATCCCCACATCTGCCCTGAAGGGTTTTCTGCACGCTTTTCGACATACTTACATCACTCACGCTACGCTTCAATGTCCGCACAGCCTTGGCATTGTGGGGGTCAAGAGCATCGCACAACTTGACTATGATCGCTCTGTTTCTCCGTTCAATATCCATGACGATTTTGCTTTGTCCAATTTTACGCTTGCACAGGTGCGAGAGCTGTTCAGGCAATATACTGCTGAGGCCGGACAAGCCTTTGTTCCAGAAGTGATTGAATCTATTCACAGACAGACGGGGGGACAACCCTTCCTCGTCAACCGATTCGCACAGATACTTACTGAAGAGATGGACATTCCGAAAACCGAAACACTGACAATGACCCACTTTTCAGAGGCACATATACAACTTTTGGACGAAAATAACACCAACCTAACACATTTGATAACCAATATCCGCCGAAACCCGCGCTTTGAAAGCTTTTTGATGCGGATCCTATTGTACGAGGAAGGGGTGCCTTTCAACCTACGCAATGAACTTATTAATGAACTCGCAACGTACGGAGTGCTCGCGAGAGGCACTGACAGGATGTGTAAAATTGCCAACCCAGTTTATCTACATTGCATCATGCAAGCATTCAAACCGATAGTGCAAGAACGCCCTTCACGAGAAAATTTTAGATAGATCCTCCCTTAAACGGTGGTTCGTCCCCCCGAATCATCACATTCAATCCGAACAGCACAGAATTTCAACTCCGGTTGCTTGGATACCGGATCAAACGCAGAATTCGTGACATAGTTCGCATTCGTTTCGGCATGGAAAAGATCCCCCCAATGAAAAGGCGTAAAGAGTAAGCCACGTCGAATCGTCTCTGTGACACGTGCCTTTGCATAGCACCTTCCGCGTCGCCCGACAAGGTATACCCACTCACCGTCTTGAACATCGTTTTCTACCGCATCATCGGGATGGATTTCCACGAAAGGTTCCGGGTCTTTACGCACCAGCTGCGGCACCTTGCCCGTCCGGGTCCGGGTATGCCACTGGCTCTCAACGCGTCCTGTCGTTAAGCCGAGCGGAAATTCTGCATCTGTATCTTCATCAGGAGGCTTATAGACGGGCGTATGAAATTGTGCCTTCTCAGACTCAGTGAAAAACTTCCTACGCGTATACCGACGAGGTGTCCCAGGGTGTCTCGGGTAAGGACAGGGCCAGCGAAGTGATGTCTTCGCGAGCCGTTCGTTCGTCATTCCCATCTGATCGCACGGTGTCCCTGCGGTTAAAAGCCGATATTCATCCCATACCTCTTCAGGTGTATAGAAATCAAAATTCCGTTTGAATCCCATCGCTCTTGCGACCTGCGTGAATATCCACCAATCCGATTTCGCTTCACTGGGTGGCGTGAGGAACTGCTCACTTCGGACGACAAGCCGTTCGCTGTTCGTCATAGTGCCTTGCTTTTCACCCCACTGCGCTGCAGGAAGGATCACATCGGCGTACTCCGATGTCTCTGTCGGGTAATAACAATCCTGCACGATGACCAGATCAGCACGCCGGAGTCCTGCTTGCGACACTTTTGTATCGGGCATGCTGACAGCGGGGTTCGTGCAGGCGATCCAGAGGGCGCGAACCTTACCCTCAGCTGCCGCCTCAAACATCGGGACTGCTGTTAGACCGGGATTCGGGTCAATGCTACCGGGTGGAACGCGCCAGGCACCCTCTAAATAAGCGCGGTGCATATCGTTCGTGACGACCCGGTAACCGGGTAATTGGTGTGATAGATATCCGACCTCTCTACCGCCCATCGCATTCGGTTGCCCTGTGAGTGAGAACGGACCGGCACCCTTTATACCGACTTCACCTAACTGGAGATGTAGGTTGATGAGGGCGACATTTTTGTCAACACCGCTTGTGCTTTGATTCGTGCCTTGACAGTAAAAACTAAGCAAACGACTCGGCTTAGAAAGATATTCGACAATCTCGTCGATACGCGCGGGGTGAATATCGCAGGCAGTGAGAAGATCATCTTCATCTAAGCTATCCAAGTGGTTTTCATAAGCACTGAAGTTTTCTGTGCTCCTTCGGACGAAACGTCTATTAATCCGTCCTATCGCAAGGAGACGTTTGGCGATGAGTTGGAGGAAGGCGACATCGCTTCCAGGGGCAAGGGGGACGTGGATGTCTGAAAATTCCGCTGTCTTGCTGCGTCGCGGATCCACGGTGATAATCCGTGTATTCGACTCAGTCGCTCGCCGTTTCCGAATCATCTGGAAGAGAACGGGATGATTTACCGCCATATTCGCGCCGATAATCAGAAAAACATCGGCGTGCTGGATGTCGTCGTAACAGGTCGGCGGTCCATCTGAACCGAACGACTGCATGTAACCGACCACCGCAGAAGACATACACAACCGACTGTTCGTGTCTACGTTGTTCGTCCGGAGGAATCCTTTGAACAGTTTATTGAAAACATAGGAAGCCTCTGTGTCCAACTGTCCGGAGCCGTAGAATGCGATAGAATCTTTGCCGTGCTCCAATTGGATTTCGTGGAGCCGATTTGCTGTGAAGGCGATGGCTTCGTCCCACGAAACCTGACGTGGTGGTTCACCTCGGCGATCGCGAATCATAGGATAGGCGAGCCTTCCGTCATGGTTTTGAAAAACTTGTTTGAGATGTGCGCCTTTTGGACAGAGCATACCGTAATTTGGGGCGACATCGTCGTCCGCTGAAATCCTCATAATTTTGTTATCCTGAACGGTTGCGCGGATGACGCAACCGACACCACAATAGGGACATACCGCTTTTCCTGTTTTTTTAACTTTCCTTGCGGTTCGGTCAGGTAAGTTGGGCATTGAAAGTGCCTTTCCGTATATCCGCCTGCACCGTTGTTGCAGGCTACGGTTTCGTTAAACTCGCATATAGGGCAAGAGGACCTCGCCCTTACGCGGTTTATGCTATAAGATGTATGTTGTTAACCAGAAACCCGCTCGTAACGAAGTGAAGAGCGGCCCAGGTTCCCATAAATTAAAAAGCTTCAGCTCTCAGGCGTTGTTTCTCAGCGAGTGCGGCATCAAATGCTTTCTTCTCTGCGTTTTCGACTGCCGGTGAGAATCTCACCAATGCTGTAGCGACCGAAGCGACTGCAACCATGATGCCGAGATATAACAAACCTTGCTGCATTGTGATGCTCTCAGAACGGAACAGAAAACCCGCTGCGACTGCACCAGCGTTTCCACCCGCACCCACAATACCTGCAACGGCTCCTAACGCCTTTCGATTAATAAACGGGACAATCCCATAAGTTGCACCTTCGGACATCTGCACAAAGAGACTGAAGACAATCATCGTGCCGACAGCAAGCACGAGAACCGCCATTTGAGAGAACACGATAAGCATGATCCCTTCACCTAACAGGACAACGAAGAGGAACATGACGCGTCCACGGAGTCCCATCTTTTTTGCAAAGAAGTCAGAAAAAGCCCCGCCGACAGTCCGCGCAAAAATGTTCATTAGACCGAACAACCCTGCAATGAGTCCGGCAGTTTTGACATCTAACTGGAAATGATCGTGGTAGTAGAGTGCTGCCACGTTGTTAATAGTAAGTTCCACCCCGAAACAGGCAGCATAAATGAAAAAGAGTGCCCAGACGCGATAGTCTTTAATCGCCAGCATGAAAGACTCCATGCCCTTGCCTTTCGCGGGTTCGAGGTCACCTCGGTCCCGGAGTTCCTTATAGTTCCCATTGGGTGCGTCTTGCGTAAGGAAGTAATACGCGAAACCGGTGATAAACAGAGCGATCCCAGGAATAATCATTGCCAACCGCCATCCGAGGAATTTGTCCACACCGAAACTGAGAACAGCGGTAAAGATGAGAGGCATCACCATCTGCGTGACACCGCCGCCGAGGTTCCCCCAGCCTGCTGTTGTTGCGTTTGCTGTGCCGACACAATTCGGGGCGAACATCGTTGATGTATGATACTGCGTGATGACGAACGCGGCACCGATCGCACCGATTGCCAATCGGAATAGCAGAAACGTCTCGTAATTCTGAGCGAGACCGATACCCATGACGGGTAGTGAACCGAGAATCAGCAACCACGTGTACGCCTTTCGAGAACCGATCCGGTCGCACAGCGGTCCGATTAAGATTCGCACAATAACTGTGATTGCAACAGAGGCAATAATCGTGTTACCAATTTGTGCTTTTGTTAGCATTAGGTCTTCACGCACAATTGCCATGAGTGGCGCGATACCGAACCATCCAAAAAAGGCAAGAAAGAACGCAAACCATGTGGTATGGAAGGTGCGCATCTGAACGGTTTTTAAACTGAAAAGATTTATTTGTGTCGCTTTATTTTTTATGTTCATTAATGCCTCCAATTTTTAAAGATTATTAAATTTTGATAGGAAGGAAACTTGGAAGATTGGAGGAGATGCTTTTGCCACCCTTCCACCCTTCCATACTTCCACCCTATCTCCGTGACTTCCACCCTATCTCCGTGAGAGGTAAGGAATGAGTCCCTCAAGTACTTGCGGTAGTTCATCGCAAGGGACGTTCTCCAATAACTTCGGTGCGATTTTCGGATGTGCCCCGGCATCTCCTTTCAGGAATACGTCCACTGCATCGGTGACGATCCCGTCAATTTTGGTCTTCTTACCGAGGAGTCCGATGTCTGCCGCAGCGTGGTTGCCACACCCATTTGGGCATCCCGACCAGTGTATCGTAAGCGGTTTAGTGTTGCCGAGTTTCGCCTCCAGATGTCGGATCGCTTCCATGGCGCGTTCTTTGGTTTCAATCAGCGAGAAGTGGCAGTAGTCAATGCCAGTGCAACTCACCATACCGCGCATGACTTCCGAAGGATCATAGCGGAGTTCCTGTAAGAGCGGTTCCGCGGTGAGGTCTCCGATTTTTGCGTCTGGCACGTTGGTAATAATCAAATTCTGCCCCTGTGTGAGACGGATGTCGCCGTTGCCGTATTCGTCTGCGATCCGGGCGACCTCGGAAAGTTGTGTTGTTGTCATCCGTCCGACTGGGACAACAAGACCGACGTAGTTGAGGTGTGGCTGTTTCTGTGAGAAAATGCCCGTGTGATCAGTCTTGTTCTTACCACGTGCTTCTTTCCCCGCTGTCAGGAGCGGCTGCTTTCTGTGCCGATGGCTTTCCAATTCTTTTCGGAATTTGTCTACACCCCAATCTGCAATCAGAAAAGCGAGGCGAGATTTATTGCGAGCTGTCCGAGGTCCGTGATCTCGAAAGATTAGCGTAATGTCCGCACACAAGACTGAGGCTTCTTTAGGCGTAATAAACACATCAAGGGGTTGCGCGAGGGTGTAACCACCAGAACCCATCTTCCCACCGACAGCGACGTTAAAGCCGTTTATCTTTTCACCGTCAATGTCTTTCACCGCTGGTGTAAGGGCAATGTCCTGCGAGGCGGTATGCGTGCAGTTATCCAAACATCCTGTGATACCGACGTTAAACTTCCGCGGAATATCGGTAAATTCCTTATTACCAACACAGAGTTTTGTGAATTCCCTACCGACATGCGAAGCATCAAAGAGCTCATTGGGTGTCAAGCCCGCAGCGGGGCATCCGATCACACCGCGGATGTTATCGAAGCCTGTTTGGAGTGAACCTAAACCGACCTCTTCGAGCCGATTCCAGATATGTTGGACATTCTCAATCGTGAAACCTCGCAATTGAATCTGCTGACGCGTTGTGAGATCAACGAACCCGGGTCCGTGTGCTTCACTGATTTCAGCAATGGCGCGGAACTGCTCCGAATTGCTAAAGCCACTTGACATACGGAGACGCATCATGAATGCACCAGGGGTTTGCTTTCGAAAAAAAACACCTACCCACTTAAGCCGATCACGTTCGTTCGGGGGAATAGATTCCCAACCCTCCTGAATGTAGTTTGGAATATCATTGATGACCTTAAGTCCGTTTTTCTCTCGCTTCAGAGCTTCCGCAGCGTTTATCTTGGACTTTGCTTTTTTGGAAACCCTCGCGCTTTTCAAACTCGGTGCTGAACGCACACCTCGGCTTGTGGAAGTAACTTTCTTTTTTGATTGGTTCACCTTTGAATCTCCTTCAGAAACAAAAAAAGGCATCCATCAGCGAGTATAAGACTCAGCTGAATGGACACCTGTGTCCAGACCTAAATTGCGCCATCAAGGCACAACTTGCCTTTATTTTATATTCCACCTTCGGTTAGGTGTTATCGTTATTCATTACAGGAGTGCAGGACACATCAGTCGTATTCTGAGAGAACAGAACTTTCTGATGTGAATACTTTGTTCACCCTTGAACAAGCACTACTTCTACAACTTATTTGTTAAAACGTCAGCGACAGACAGCACGTCTTGTGAGATTTCCGCGAGCCGTTTTCTGCGATTCATCGCCATCTTCCGCAAAATTTGATACGCTTGTGATTCGTTGCAGCCACGTTGCTGTGCGACCACTTCCTTCGCACGTTCAATGATTTTGCGTTCGGCAAGATTTGTTTTCGTTTTTTCAAGTTCTTCTTGCAATGCCCGATATTCGTAGAATCGAGCGACAGCTGCTTCAATAATGGTTTTCACTCGGGCACCCGTAAGTTTCCCGACGGCATACGCCGAGACACCCGCACGCGTCGCTGCCTGAATCGTTTTCGATCGTTCATCACGTGAAAACATGACTGTCGGACACGGGTAACTCTCGTGCAGAGACGCGACCCAACTGAGAACCGTTTGTCCTGGGAAGTCAACGCCGATCAATATGATGTCTGGCTTTATCTGTGTAACCTGCTCAGTTAAACCTTCCTGTAGACGCACAGGTACAGCGACTTTGTAACGGCTTGCTTCCAGTATCTGGATTAGCGAATGTGCGCGTTCTGGATTGTTATCAATGATTAAAATTCGCCCCTTCCCAGTAACGGGTGGGGATTCCGGCGTTGAGGGGACTGCTTCCATTCTCCACCTTTTCCCAAGTTAATACCACGTAGATGTGCTGCAACAACGGAGGTATGCTGACCTCAATACACCATTAGCAAAAACCTTGCCAAACATATAGAACATTGATTTCCCTAAGGTGCCTGACACTTCTGCAAAATGGAAACCCCGCAGAAGATTCGCGGGGTGCTAATTTTTGCCTATTTTTTTAGCAGAATGTCAGCGTTTTTCCTGTTTTTTGGGCAATACAGGTTTCTGTTACAGCGAAACCGTTTACACGGTTGACCCCGTATACTTGAACTATACAGACCGCTGCACGGCGTAGATATTAACTTGAGAGGTTTGTCCGTCCAATGTGACAGGGGTGGAGTTCTTTTGATAGACGAAGCCGTTGTCAGTGAGCAGTTTGAAAAAACCGGTCGCGTTGCTACGATTCGGTTCGGAAAAGAGAGCGACACCATTATGGGCGAGATGCTCCTGAAGTAGCGTCAGGATCGGTATCCAATGCGGTTCTTCGTAAATGACATCGGCGGCGAGAATGGACAGAAATTTGCGATTGAAGCAGGGGGTGTTCCAATCCATCAGGACGAAATCGGCGCGTTGGCTCACATCATTCTGTTCGGCGTTGTGGTGTGCGAAGCGGAGTGCTTCCTGTTCCGCATCCGTGAAAACCACGCGCCCACCCATTTGACAGGCAACAATTCCTGCCAGTCCAAACCCACATCCGATTTCTAAGATGTGCACATCTTTTAGGCGCGTGCCGATTTTTTCTATGTGGTGGGCGAGACCGATCGAAGACTCCCAGAGATAGGTCCAATAGGGAAGGTAAAGTTTGCCTTGATCGTCTTCTCGACTGAGTCGTTCGAGAAACCAATCGGGGTCCTCTACGATTGTGAGTTGAACCCGACCGGTTTTCAGCTTAATGATGGTACTTGTTAGCGGATAGTCTCGCAAATCGGTGTTCATCTACTGAAATTAGGGGTGCCAAAGGTGTTTGACGGAAGTATGTGCTTGGAGTCCTACTTCAAAATCGCCCTTGTGGTTCTCCAAAACGCTACTCAGGAAACGTGACGCGTTCGTAGATTTCCTGTAAAAACAATTCGCATTGGATAGAGGTAAGGGGTAGACTTTCCTCAATAGCTTGGAATTCGGTGAAAATCCACTGTTTCTCTTGGCGACGGTAGTGCTCCACACAAACCTCGTCTTGGGCGACGAGGAGGTATTCCTGCAACGATGGGAGTTGTCGGTAGTGCGCGAATTTTTCGCCTCGGTCATACGCTTTGGTTGAGAGTGAGAGAACTTCTACCAAAAGAATAGGGTTAAGGAGTGTGTCGAAAACGTCATCTTCAAAACGGGGTTCGTCACAAACGACAACGACATCTGGATAGAAATAGGATGTTGTCGTGGGGGTGCTCACACGCATCTCGTTCGCGTAAGTTTCGCATCTGCTCCCTCTTAACAGGTTACGGAACTCACCAGATATATTACCTGTAATGAGGTTATGCGCCCGGCTCGCGCCAGACATCGCGATTAACTCACCGTTTAAGTACTCATGCCTGATTATTTCTGCGTCTGGAAGTGCTTTGCGTTCAAAAGCGATGTATTCTTCGGGGGTGAGGTATGTTTGTGCTGCAGAGGCTCCCATGGTTTCCTCCGGTGATGTACTGAACTGATAATTTGTATTATAGCGTAATTCCGAGAAGATGTCAAGGAGGGATGGAAGCATTCAAAGGAACTTAGAAAAGTTTAGCGATTTCGTCCGTCTCAAAAATAGGTAGTGGTTGTTGTCTGCCAGTGGTATCTTCCAACCACAATCCGTGCTCAGGTGGTGAAAACTTTCCGATAATATCCGCATTGATACCAGCCATACCGAGGACTTGACAGATTGTTTCGCCTTTTTCAGGTGCCGAGGCAATTAACATGGCACCCGATGAAATGATACCAAGCGGATTGAGTCCAAACATATCACATAACGTCCGTGTTATATTGCTATACAATATGGGTGAGTCAAGAAGTTTATCCGAATAGACGGTCACCCCTAACTCGGCGGCGGTTGCCAACTCGTAAACAGCGGTTGCGACACCGCCTTCTGTGACATCGTGCATGGCGTGCACGCCACCTGTGGCGATTGCGATTTGGGCATCCTTTAGCACAGAAATTCCGGGATCCGTGAGATAGTTCTTTGCCTGCTCCAAGAATTGGGCATCACATTTATCATGCAACTGATCTTCACACTCGCGCGCGATGATTGCTGTTGCCTCAATGCCGATTCCTTTTGTGAGAATGAGAGCATCCCCTGCGCAGGCATCCGCCGAAGTGAACAACGTATCTTTATGGGTAACCCCCATCATTTGTCCGATGACAACGGGTTGTGTCACAGCAGGTGTGATTTCGGTGTGTCCACCACAAAGCGCGATGTTGAACGCCGCACATGCCTCTGTGATTTGTGCCATGATGTCGCGAACCATTGTAGAGGTGGTTGCATCTTCGGGTAACAGCAGCGTTACCAGCAACCATTTCGGCACAGCCCCCATCGCAGCGATGTCATTGCTATTAACACAGACCACGTACCACCCAATATCTTCAGTCGCAAAGGTTATCGGGTCGCTCGTCGCAACGAGGTAATTGTCCCCGAATGCCATGACTGCGGCATCTTCGCCGAGTTGTGGACCGACAACCACGTCTGTATTTCTGTCGTGTGTGGGTAGAAGTTCTTTTAAAAAGTCGTGTTTCAGTTTTCCAACGGGCAGATTCATGACTTTCGCTCTCAGATAAAGATTTTGTAGGTACGCAAGCCGGAGGCAGGTCCAATGATTGCCCAGATGCTGCCGATAACGTAATCGCCTAAGATGAGTCCCAGAAAGAGCGGTGCGACCCGACGATGCAGCCGTAAACCACCGTGCCGTAAAATCATCAATTTCAGGAACCACGCCACGAAGAAGGCGAACCAGAAATAATCCATCGCAAAACTGATTGCAAGCGCGTAGCCTGCGGGATGGAAGGGCCACCATAAGAAATGCATCCGCATATACATCATCACGAACGTCAAGAGCGCACCGATACCCATGAAACCGATGCCAATCACATTCGGTTCGGTTGGGTTATGTAACCATCGCTGGAGCCGACTGAACGATTCTCTGCCGACCCATCCTTTGAACCCGCCTGCTTTCGCGACTGCCCCGTTACGGAAGGTGATGTCAAGGTTTGCCCAGAAGGTTACCAGAATACCGACGATAATCGCAATCAACATCGCCATCCATAAACGTCGGTTCCCCATCCCCGTTGATTCCGCGAGTTTAAACGCCTCTATCTGATTCGGCATCGGGTGGTTACGGTAACCACGATTGAACCAGTAGAAAAGGGACATGATGGTGAGACTACTTGTGTCAAACTGCCGAGTGCCGCCGACTGTCGCCAACATGTCGTGCGGATTGACGTAGTAAATTTCATGAGGTGTGCCGAGTTCTGCTCGAACGCGGGTGATCGCAAAGGAGAGTAAGAAGTACACACCGAAGAAAACGCCCGCAACCCATAATGACATCCCCGCTATAGAAGCAAAAATACCGAGCGCAACGAGCGAACCAAGGATACCTAAAAAAGCGGCACGGTAAGGCATCGGTTCGTCAGAATCATCGAGGCGCGAGTTAAACCCAAACACCTTTTTCATGACCTCAATCAAGTGGCGCCGTGTGACCCAGACAGCGAGGAGGAAGAGCGCAACCCATGCCCCGTATGCTTGTTCATTGAGAGCGGGGAAATAGCGCGTACCGAGTGCAGCACCGATAACAAATTCCGCTAAACGAACGACAAAGAAAAACCAGCACGAGAACGACAGATCCAACGGCAGGAAAAACGCTAACCCCACTGCGAACGGGTAAACGGAGATACGGGTGCCACGAATCACATTCCATGGACGGTCAGTGAAGATGTTTTGAAAGACCGCTGTCCGTTTGATGTAAGGGATTTCTGGAAACTGTGGGAAGAGGTAATGAACGCCGTTAATAACACCAATGGCGACAGCAATGCTGAATCCAATCCACATCATCCGATTTTTCAGGAGACTGATACCGCCATCTTCCGAGAGTCGCAGCGGGAGTTGGATAATCGGATACGCCAACTTTTCCTGCTCTGCCCACCGCTTACGAACGAGCGTGTTGATGCAGAGCATCATAAACATCATAATCAGGAAAAAGAGTCCCCAGAACAACAACGGTTTTGTCCAAACCGAAAAGTTATGCCGTGTGTAGAAAGTGGATTCTCCTTCATAAAACCCCTGCAAACTTTGTGCGTCAGAAACAGTGAGCCACGCCGGTAGATACCGAAAAAAGAGGGTCTGCCACTCGTTTTCTTCAGTCGCGAACCGGAAAGGGTGTGCGATACTACCGAACATATTTTGCATCGTATCGTGTCCGGCGAACGTGCAGGAAATCGCGACCATAATATAGATGGTGAGCAGTTCCCCCTGATGTAGCATCTGTCGCGGTGCGATACGTTTCAACACAAGGTTGGCGACAACACACACGAACATGATGAAAACAGGTTGAATAAATAGGGGGAGGCACGAGCCGTCAAGGGAGTAATACTTCACCTCAACAAGCGTCATCCAATAGACATTAACTGGGATGAATAAGATGCCTAAGAGAAGCGAACGCCCTGTAACGCGTGCTGATGGGATTGAAGTTTCACGATCTTTCATAGTTTGGAATCGTGGGCGCGGCAAGACAGTTAACGATAAGTTTTCACGATTTCTGAGATGACCCTGGCTCTGTTTTTCCAATTCATGCGAGCGGGCGGGATTAGGTAGATACCGTCGATAGCGAATTCATCTTGGCTACGGATCTCCTGAACCAATTCTAAGCACAGTCGCATACCGAGTTCATGCCCGGCGGTGTCGCCAAGGTCTCGGAATTTGTCAACGATAAACTGTGGGATGTAAAGCCCCAAATTGTCGCGTAGATAGGATGCGCTTCGGAAACTCGTAAGCGGAAGGATACCGTAGAGAACCTTTATATCGAGATGTTCCGTTGCCTGCTGCGCACGGGCAATATCTTCGTATGCCCAGACGGGTTGTGTGTAGGCAAACTTCGCACCATGCGCCACCTTATTTGCGAGATGCTTAACGTGTGGTTGTAGATTCTCTGCAATCGTGAAGCCACCACCGTAATAGAAGCTGCACGGCTCACCGATCGACGAACCATCGGCGAGTTCGCCTTGGTTCAGTCGGTTAATGAGTCCCATCAATTGAACCGCACCCCGAACATCCGGCACGAGACTCGCAGTCTCATATGGTCCAGCTTTCGGATGATCGCCGGATAAGGCGACAATGCCTCGGATCCCCAGGGCTTCCGCTTCCAGAAGATGGGATTGCATACTGATGAGATTACGGGATCGGGTCGTCCAGTGGATAAGCGTCGGAATCTGGGTTGACTGCTGGAGTCGATAGGCTGTAGCGATAGCCCCGATATTCACGGCAGCACCGGAGTTGTCGGTTACATCGAATAAATCTACACCGATTGCAGCGAGGTTTTTTGCTTCTTTCAACATTGCTCGCAATTGCGGAAAAGTATTGGCGCGCATTTCTACGCTTACAATGCGTTCGCGCGTTTCAAATACTTGCTGGACAGGATTATCGCTTGGTGATTTGGAGGTAGACGCAATCTTTGGAAGCACGAAAATACGCTGCTCTCGTTCGACAGGTTCACGCCCGGTGACAGCTTGTCGAATTTTTGCCGTGTATGTCGGGGTCGTGCCGCAACAGCCGCCGATCATGTTCGCACCAAGTTCGACTAACTTGCCAACGTAGTCACTGAATACTTCAGCCTCGACTGTATAGGAGACAGCAATTTCACCTTGCTCTACTCTCGGATTACCAGCATTCGGTTGCACGACAATAGGTGCCTTGATGACTGGAGCGATTAACTCCATTGCCTCAACGAGATCGTGCGGTCCTCTGCAATTGATGCCGACTGCGTGCGCGCCGAGCTGTTCTAACTCTTGGGCAAAGACGCGCACATCTAATCCCGCACCTACAGTTCCACCTGAAACGCCGCTGATTTCAACGATGACAGGAACACTGTATGTGAGGGCTTGCTTGGTAGCGATTTCTGCCTGTTTGGGAGAGACAAAGGTTTCAAGGACGAGAAGATCAACGCCTTCATCGACGAGCACATCCATCTGTTCCTTGAAAAGCCGTCGGATTGTCTTCGTGGATGGAGTAGGGGCATCTAAGGTTTGGAACGGGATTTGACCGACGGAGCCAGCAACATAGCATGTCTCTTGTGCCGCCGCTCGTGCCAGGGACACGCCTGTTCTGTTAATTTCTTCAACCTGTTCAGCCAAGCCGTGGACTGCTAATGCTTCCCTGTTTGCTTGGTAGGTATTCGTCTGAATAACATCAGCACCCGCCTCAATGTAGGCGCGATGAACCGCTACAACTTTCTCGGCATGTTCTGTAGAGATATTGCAGGCATCAACGCACTGTATATGTGAGGGAATCCGTTTGCGGAGTTCGGTTCCGATAGCACCGTCGCACACCAGAATCTGGTGCGCAAGGGCTTCCATAAAGTTGTCTTTTCTTGAATGAGTGGTTTTCATATAAGAGAAAAGCGCGCTTAAAGAGCGCGCCTTCCTGTGTTTATGAAGCGGGTTCTACTTAATTATTGCTCCCGCGCTTTCGGTCGGGATATAATAATAGCCAAAAATGATACACATCTCATCTTCAGACGTAAGTCCAAATATGAGGGGTTCATCCGTGTCATAGTTGTTATGGGTACACTGGAACTTGATTGTATCTTCCCCATCTAAGCGGAGGATTGGATCAAAGAGGTCAATGGGGGCATCATCATAAGCAATACTCCGATGCAACAAGTCGCCTGATGATCCCTGAAAAATCTCAAACAATTCTCCGTGCCGATGCATGTGGGATGTCAGCAAAAAGACATTTAGCGCGGCACTTGGGTCGTGGCCTCGGCGTTCCAACTCATCTTCAACATACCACGACATTTTGGCGACGCGCGTTGTTCCGGGCGGGACGTTAATGGACCGATTAGAAACGAAGATTTCAACGGCTTCGTACTGGACTTCCGCCTCCGGAATCGTGTAGATATTGACGTAAGTTTCACCGAGTAACGTTTCGTCACCAAGCAGATTAATGTAGTGCGAATTCAGATCGTAAATGGTGTCACCGGGGAGTCGTAACCCTACACCCTCTGGGAACTGAAATAGGGTATCATCGGTTTGTGTTCCGACGACGAAAAGTCTGTCAACACCGAAATTCCCAAGTATCTGCGGATCCTCTGGGTCGAGTTCGCGGAAAGCATCTTCCGAATTAACGCCGATGCCGGGTGTGATGCCTCTCTCTGGCACACCGTTCGCCAAACCTTCTTCCGTGAAGCGATATAAGACGAAGTGGTGGCTACCAGAAGGATAGAAAATCTCGACTCTGTTAATAAAGATGTCTCCGTCCACTGGATTGCCATTTTCATCTCTGATTTGGGTGGCGTAGTAAATTTCGCGTTCAGTGCCGGGTTCGATTTTGAACGGCGGCAAACGGAGTTGGTAACCTTCGCCGGGGGTAGGCGGCGCGGGCGGTTCAAAAACTTCGTCAGGATCGCGTAGGACACCGAGGTCCCCGATACCTACTAATTTACCGGTCTGCGGCGCGCCAGCCTCAATCCACGTCCGAACCGCATCTATTTTACCAGTATGAAGCATGCCACCACCGAATGGCATCCGAGCCCCTTGTTCGGGTGCTGTCGGTCCCATCAGTTTCGCTAAAAGAAAACTGTTCTCTGGATTCCCTGGATCAACGAGTTTCATACCCGCTGCTGCTGCCGATGGGTTCTGTGGCTCACGTCCAACCAAATCTTCGTAGGAGAGACCATAGGTGAGATTCAAATTGCCAGCATTTGCAGGCGCAGCATGGCAGACACTGTTGGCACAGCTCTTGTCAAAGACATACTCCTGAATATCATGATACGCTGAGTTTTCTTCCGGGGCGGTTTGTCCAAAACTGTTGCCCACGCGAACGAGGTCCAGGACATTGACGATTCCGTCACGATTAACATCAGGGTCCTGCTCGGCATTGCGATCCCTTGGCTGCCCGAAAGAACCAGCAACAAGCACCAAATCCTGGATGTTCACGACACCGTCTTTATTAACGTCTTCCAACAGGGTAGGAAGATTACTGTGTCCAAACGCTAAGAAGGACATGCCGCCTATTAGTAGAAGAATGAGTATAGAATACGTTGTTTTTTTTAACATTATCGCTATCTAACCTCCGTATTTGGGTTATCGGTTATTATGGTAGATTTTAGAATTACTTTGACACGCTGCATCGGCGAGGTTAGAAACCTCGCCTACCGCGATAGGGGGTATATTTGGGGGTGGGTCCCCTGCGGGAAACACCCAAGTAAACACCCCTACGAAAACTGTTCATATATTTTTAGGATTTACCAGCTTTGCTGTCTTGTATTAGAGTCGAGTTGATGGTTAAAGTTAAGAGGGATGCCTGTAACAATTCACCTTTCCGTGACGTGCGCTAAGTATGTGTGAATTGTGAAAACGCCTCTTAACCGAAAACTGAACACTGACAACCATTAACTATTTAAAAAGTTCGGTTTCTGATATAAAACGGTATTTTAAAAGTGTCCATGCAGCAAAAAAACCATCCGACCAGAATCGGAGTTTTTTGCCTTGCTTTTTCGTGCGCGGGAAATAGGAGACCGGCACTTCATAGATACGATAACCTGCCCGTAAAATCTTGGCTGTGACTTCCGGACAGAATTCAAATCCTTCACACGTTAAATCTAAACGTGTTATGAGTTCTGCTGAGAAGGCTTTGTAGCCCGTTGATTCATCGGTAATTTGGCATCCGTAAAGGAGATTTGTATAGGTCGCGAGAATGCGATTCGCGATAAAGTTATGAAGACTCGCGTTCCCGCGTCCTTCCAAAAACCTTGAGCCGTAGACGACTTGAACGTTCTCTTTTTTAAGCGGTTTCACGACCTCAGAGAGATCCGTTGGATCTAATTCCATGTCTGCGTCTTGAATGACAATCACTTCCCCCTTCACATGTTGAAGACCCCTCCGAATTGCGAAACCCTTTCCTCTGTTCTCTTGACAATGCACGACACTCAGTTCATAAGTCGCACGCAATTCCTCAAGGACCTTGTAAGTCCCGTCGGTGGAACCGTCGTTGACAACAATAATTTGCGTTTCGATGGGTAACGAACTAACAGCCCTAACGACCTGCTCAAGGGTCTGCTCTTCGTTAAACGCAGGAATGATTACGGATATTAACATCGTTCATCATGCCTCCGTCCAAGCATGCTGGAGCAGTGTAATTGGCGGGCGATGGATCGCCCTACTACAAACGGGTTTGCTCGTAGTGGTGCTATTTATAGCGCGTTCGGAGGTTACCCAAATTATATTTTTTCGACTTGACCCGAAGTCCCGAGGAATGCTTAACGCAAACTCGCGTTAGAGCAGTGATTTGACCATGCCGCCATCTACCTGAATCGTAGTTCCGGTTATGTAGCTTGCGCATCCCGATGCAAGAAAGACAACTAAAGTTGCAAATTCGTCTGGATCGCCGATCCTACCGAGCGGAATATCGGCAGTCATATTCGCGAGTGCCTCATCAAACGTGATGCCCCCCTCTTCTGCGCGGACCGTCGCGAGTTGACGGATGCGGTCGGTGAAAATAATACCCGGGCAGACATTATTAACGAGGATTTTGTCGGGTGCTAACTCCGTCGCGAGGGTCTTCGCAAATCCAATTACACCCGTCCGTGCCATGTTTGATAGCATGAGGTTGTCGACAGGTTGCTTGACAGAGACAGAGGTTAGGTTGATGATCCGTCCACCACCACGTTCCCGCATCGTCGGAACAACAGCGCGGCAGAGGTTTATTGTGCTCATCAGGTTCAAATGGACGGCGTCTTGATAGTCCTGTGCATCCAAGTCATCAAACCGTCCGGCTCTGGGACCACCGGCGTTGTTCACCAAAATGTCGATACCACCGAAGTGTCCGATCGCTGTGCTAATGAGATTTCCAACCTGTTCTGATTGGCTAACGTCGGTTGGAACCGCTAAAACTTCCGTGCCGGTCTGGTTGCGAATGTCATCTGCTGTTGCTTCTAAGGCATCGCTATTTCTTGCACAGATCGTGACTTTCGCTCCTTCATGTGCTAAACCGAGCGCAATTGCGCGCCCAAGCCCTTTGCTTGAAGCACCCACAACTGCAATTTTATCCGTGAGTCCGAGATTCATTTTTTAATTATTCCTTGCGGTTAAACAATCGGAGTTGCGGTATTGACGTGCCTTTCAGAGGATCCGCCTTCCCTTTCATTATAGGCTACAAGTTTTGGTTAAGATTTAAGACAGGACTCCCCTTCATATCGCGCCTCCGCTGAATCCTACGCATCCTAATTTTAGCCATCACCACAAGGCCCTACATCCTTTCAAAAAGCGGAATTGACTTTACGAGGTTAAGTATAACACTCTGGCACTGCAATGTCAAGCGCAATTTTTTTTACACGGGTGTGTAAATATTTTGTCAAAGGTTTGGGTGTTGGCGATTGGTTGTAGGAAGTTCTTATTGTCTGAATCAGGATTTACAGGATTAGAGAATTCACAGGATTAGGGACGCTGCTTGATCGCCATCTGCCCTTTGTGGAATTATTGGAATATTTTCTTAAACTTCACCAAACCGCACCTATCTGATCCTGCAGCTTGGGCGAGATTTGCAACCTTGTTCGCTGATTGCTGACTGCTGATGGCTATTCTACTTCTTTATCAGCATTTTCCCTGTTGCTGTGAAATCCCCTGCTGACAAGTGATAAAAATAAACGCCACTCGCCACGCGTTCTGCCTGTTCGTTTCGACCATCCCAATACGCAGCACGGCTTTTGTTATGATACGTTCCAGCCGGTTGATGTCCCAACGCCAACGTCCGCACCGGTGTCCCATCTATAGCGTAAATGTGTAATCTCACTTCCGCAGGCTCCGATAACTGAAAGGGTATCCATGTCTCTGGGTTGAACGGGTTCGGGTAGTTCGCTAAGAGATGGGTTTCTGTTGGAATTGCTAAGGTTACGAGGAGTTGCTCGAGCACGACAATTCCTTTTTTTATTTTGTCTGGATGAGAGGATAAGGAATCCGTTTGGTTATTGTAATTCTTGGCTTGGCGAATCCACTGCTTTAGATCTGTTGCTGTGAATGCGGGCATCTCTTGAGTAAGTAGCGCGGGTGCTGCTGACGCATCAGGTAAGAGGCTTGCAACCAAGAGAAGATCGACAACATTGACAATTCCGTCGCTGTTAACATCGGGATTTCTATTCGGTTTACCCTTAATAGTTTTGCCGAAATTTGAAGCAACCAATACAAGGTCGGCTATGTTGACGGTTCCATCTTTGTTGACATCGGCGTTTTTTCTGGAAAGTTGGGAGTTCTCTGCTTTGAGTGTGTAATTCTGCCGCCGAATATTTCCATATACATCAATCACTTGAAGTGCTATGTCGTTAACTTGGTGAGTCGTTAATATTGGAGCACTGAACTCAAGGGTACTGCTTTGCGTGTTTAAATCCTTACAACTGTGCAACTTAATGCCCGGTGCTGGATCGGCTGCGGTCACTGGGACAAGTAACTGGGCTTGATGGATACCATCTGCGTCCGTTACTTCAAATTGGAGCGTGAAATTTTTGGCGTTCGGCAGGTAAGCCGATGGTGTGAGCATCTGAATCGATGTCGGTTCATCAAAGGCGGTTTGGTCGGTGTTGAAAAAACGGTTTACATTCAACCATTTGGCGGCACACTTGGACAATCGGTCGGGCGATGCGCCGTAGGACATGATATATGAGGCATCGCGAAAGTCGTGCTCTAAGCCGAAAGCGTGCCCGAGTTCATGCGCTGCTACAACAATACCGTACGTACCCTCGAAACACGTGCCGGAGGCAGATATAATAGCCTGTCCACCTTGTGTTCTTACCAAAAGCTCATTTTCATACCAATTGCCACCGCCGATGCCACATTTATTTTCTACCCCAATAGACTCACTGCTCATCTCTGCAACGATAAGATAGACGTGCTTTCCCGTGTCAAGCTGAGAGGCTACTTCCTTATAAATCTTGTTTGCTGTGTTTGTACGGTAATATGGATCTCTGAACTGCCCCTCAACGTGGTAGACGTGTAGGATTCCATTTTCATGGGTTTCATACGTGAAGGTTTTCCCACCAAATCCGTTAATTTCCATCTGGTCTGCATAAAAGCGCTGTACGCGCCTTATGAGCGTATCCAGTTTATTCCAGATACCCGGTTGTGCGAGGCGGTCTTGCGGAGTGAAATAGACAATTCGGACCATATCTTGATTCAGACTGCTATCTTGATTCAGATTACTATGGGGTGTTACGTCCCAAATTCGAACCGTTCTGTCGGCACCACCGCTGATGAGTGCACTTCCGTCCGGAGAAAAGGCGGCACCCCTGACCCAACCTGTGTGTCCTGTGAGCGTGCCGATATTCTCGCCGGTGTTAACCCCCCACAGGTTGACAGCTGTGTAGCCTGTGGTGGCAAGCTTGCTGCTATCAGGCGAAAAACTAATATCGGAGATTGTGCCATTAGAGGTTAGCGTGCCGTGTGGTATCCAAGTCGGTACTGTCCATAACTTGACGTTCCCTTCGTAACCAGCCGCCGCAAGGATTTGGTCGTCTGGGGAGAACTGAACGGTATACACCGAATCGGAATCAGCATGGAATTGCGTAACAGCCCGTTGACTTTGAAGATTCCAGATGTTAACCTGTCCACTGTTATCCCCCGTGGCGAGCAGCTTGCCATCGCTGGAAAACGCAACCGCCCAGACCCAGTCATGGTGCTCGAAGGTAACTATTTGGTTGCGAGTGTAGACATCCCAGAGTTTCGCATGTCTACCCCCAGTCGCTATCATGCTACCGTTTGGAGAGAAGGTGACCGCTTTGACTTGTGAACGGGTGCGGTCGGTAATATGCTCGCGGGTTGTGATATGATGTTTGTGTGTGACATTCCACAATTTCAGGACATAATCGTCGCCACCGCTGACGAGAAGTGTGCCGTCTGGGGAGAAAGCGATGGAATTGACGGTATCATCGTGGCGACCCAACGTTACCGAGGTCCCGTTCCGCAGGTTCCACAGTTTTATTTCGCCATTATCTCCCGCACTGGCAACGACGGAAGGATTCACGGGAGAATATGCGACCGTTTGGACGCTGCTGCCATGCCTAAATAAGGTGTGTTGTACTTGGGCGACCACGGTGTGTGGCAGCATTAATAAAGCGGTTATTGTGAGAAAAAGGTGCTTGAATTGCATATTTCTAACGATTGACCTCTGGGCACCGCTCCATTACGAGAGGAATCTACTGGGCTTGTGCCATAGGGACATTCCATTTTTCGGCGCACTCGCGAAGTTGCTGATAGATGGTATCCGGTATATCAATGCCGTTTGCGAGACGGTGTGCTCGGGTATTTGCTTCAAAATCCCCGGGGGCTAACACCTCGTCGAAACCGGCGGCAGGCGGTGTTGCCTTGATTGTGTCTAAAAATGATCGAACCCCTTTTTGATATTCTTCGAGGGGTGTAAACGCATTGACATCAATCACCTGCATGTGGAGACCGCCCATCTGTCCGGCTTCAGTATTGAATGCACCTCCCAATCCACCGATCAGTGCCACAAATAGGGAAAGCGCGTAGCCTTTATGCCGCCCAAAGGCAAGAAGATGTCCGCCATCGTTATATTCAGCGGTTTTTACGGTCGGATTGCCGTGTTTGTCAACAACACATCCTTCGGGCAAGTCGCGATTTTCACTGTCGGCGACGTAGGTTTTACCGTTTGCGATCATGCTCGTCGCGAAGTCGATGAGGAATGGCGTGTCATCACCCGTCGGTACACCGATAGCGATCGGGTTCGTGCCGAGCGCGCCAACCGCTCCACCGAAGGGAAGGATGCGTCCGCCGCCCTTTGAACCACCACCAACAGTGACGATTCCGATATACCCTGATTCCGCGGCTTCTTGAGCATATTCCCCGACTCTGCCGATATGTCCCGTCCGAGTGAGTGTCGCAAAACAGGTGCGCGCAGTTTGCGCTTTTTCGATCGCACGTCGGACCGCATAACGCGCGGTATAGTGTCCAAACCCGTTTCCACCATCAATGTGGAGTGTAGTATCGGTTTCCTGTCGCACATCTGGCTCGGCATCGGGACGGATACCGCCGCCTTCAATCCCCGCAAGATAGGAGGGAATCCGAAGCACGCCGTGCGAATCGTGCCCAGCGAGGTTGGCTTTTATCAAAATCTCGGCAACGTTATCCGCGATGTGCTGCGGTGTGCCTGCCGCTACAAATAGGGTGTTCGTAAATGCCTGAAGATGTGCGGCTTCAAATATGTGCCTTTCCATTTTTTAAATTTTCCTTCGGTTCAGTGAGGTGGGTCTGAATCTTAGCGTGCATTTCGTATATCTGAAGAAATACCCTATCAAAAACCCTCCATTTCATTACGGACTATGCCCTCTTTAAACAAACCCGTAGCCTGCAACATCGGCGCAGGCGGATTTGAGAAACGTCCGTCAAAGTCCAAACGCCCGATGTTACTCCGCAAGGTATAATTAAAAGCTGTAGTGTGCCTTGTCGTCTTCCTTGACAGTGTCTTCGCCGATGGAAATACCGAGTGTGTCTGCGCACTCTTGAAGTTGATTGTAGATGGTATCGGGTATCTCAACGCCTTCTACTAACCGCTGGGTGCGGAATCGGTGTTCAAAATCACCGGGAACGAGGACTTCATCGAAGCCGTGTGCTGGCGGTGTGGATTTAATGCCGTCTAAGAAGGCGCGCACGCCTTGCTGGTATTCTTCGACTGGTGTGAAGGCGTTGACATCAATCGCTTGCATGAAAATGCCACCCATCCTGCCGCTTTCTGTGTCAAATGTTCCTGCCAATCCACCGAGGAGACAGGTGAACATAGCGAGTGCGTAACCTTTATGTTTCCCGAATGCGAGGAGCGCACCGCCATCATAGAAATCGGCGGGCTTGACGCTCGGCATCCCGTTTTTATCAAGGATGCAGCCCTCAGGTAAATCAATCCCTTTGCTTCGCGCGACCTGTATCTTCCCTTCAGCAACCATGCTCGTTGCGTAGTCAACGATAAAGGGACTGTCGTCGCCAGTCGGCACGCCCAAAGCGATCGGATTTGTGCTAAAGGTGCCTTGCGAACCACCATAGGGGACTGTCGGTCCCCCGCCTTTACCACCCGACCCGACGCTGATAAGTCCGATACATCCAGCTTTCGCTGCTGCTTCTGCATATTCACCCAAGCGTCCGATATGTCCAGTGTTGCTGATGCTAACAGAGCAGGAGACAGCGGTTTTTGCCTTCTCAATGGCTTTGCTAATTGACCAGCGCGAGACGTAGTGCCCGAAGCCGCGTTGCCCATCAACGCGTAAAGTATTCGGGGTGTCCGCGAGGATTTTGGGTTCCGCAGTCGGGTTCAGATGTCCGGTGTCAATGCCACGTAGATAAGCGGGAACGCGCAGCACACCGTGTGAGTCGTGTCCAGCAAGGTTAGCATTGACAAGGATTTCAGAGACATCCTCTGCGATGTGCCGCGATGCACCAGCAGCGACAAAGATGTTACGTGCAATTGCGTGAAGGTGTGGTGCCTGAAGTAGGTGCGTCTTTTCCATTTTTTAATTTATGGCCTCCTGATCTGCCCTCCATTTCATTACGGGCAGGTTTCTGATCAGTTCGTGGCTGCGTTTGCTAAAGTTGAAGGTCGTAGAAAAATATGCCCCTATTTTATACGATTTGCTTTTTTTGTCAATATCAAAAACGGTAGTCAGCAAAGGCATTCAATTCTCCCATAATTTCGATTTTCTGCCTGGGAATCCTTCGTTGTAGGAGCGAGTTCCAGTTCGAGATGCCTTCGCGTGAATGTTCAAAAAACCGACACTTGAATGGCTCTGTAGTTAAACATGACTCCAAACCGTAGCCTGCAACAATACGCAGAAACGCCCAAGCAAAAACCCCAAGCAAAAACACGCAGGCGGATAGAAGGAACGCACGTTAAAATACAAAGGCACGTTGTTCCTCCGCAAGGTAAAATTAAAGAGCCATTTCAACGATGGTGCCTAACCCTTTGGCTTCTGCTTCTGCAAGTACCACCGATCCTGCGACCGCATCTTGCACCGCCACGCCAACCGATTTGAAGAATGTGATTTCGTGGTCTGATTGGCGTCCCTGCTTGTCGCCATTGACGATTTCGCCGATTTCCGCATCAATTTCAGCCTTTGGAATAATCAGATCTCCCGCCTCTTCCAAACAGGCTTCCCGCGAATCGACCACAATTCGGGATGCTCTTCTGATCGTTGTCGTATCAACTTCCCTTTTTTCTGGGACAAACGTGCCAACGGCTGTGATGTGTGTCCCTGGTCGCAGAGCCTTTCCGTCAAAAAGTGGGGTTGCCGAGGTCGTTGCACAAATAACGATGTCTGCGTCCTCGACTACCTGTTGTGGAGTGGATGCGAGATTGACTTCCGGGGCATCTACCCCTTCTGAAATCTCAGTGGCAAGTTGTTGTGCTGAGGCTTTTGTGCGGCTGATGAGATTGACGTGCGCGATCTTTCTGACTGCCAGCACTGCCTGCAATTGTGTCCTCGCCTGCACGCCCGCTCCGAACAAGCCAACGGTTTTCGCGTCTTGTCGAGCAAGCACATCTGCGGCTACGCCAGCACCGGCTCCAGTTCGGATAGCAGTGAGGCTGCTGCCGTCCATGAATGCTTTTGGGAGTCCTGTCGCTGGGTCGAGTACTAAAACTGTCGCGGTGATGCGAGGCAAATTGAGGTTCGGATTATCGTCGTAAACCGAGACGACTTTGATGCCGAACTCGCTGTGTTCAGGCAGATGAGCAGGCATTAGGAGCGTAACGCCTTTGTCAGTGGCAATGTGTTGCCGTGGCGGCGCGTCCACCTTGCCTGCTGAAAGTTGACCATAGGCATGCCGCATCGCCTCAATTGCTTTGGGCATCGGTAGGGCTGTTCGGACATCGGCGGCGGATAAAATTCTGATCTGCATACAACCATTTACTCCACACGGATGATCGCTTCACCTAACACATCCATATCAGGGACGATTCCCAAGCCCGGTTGCGTTGAGGCTGCCATCCTGCCGTTAGTTCGTTGGGGTGCCCCTGCCGCCGTGCTGACGGTGACGTAGCTATTGAAATCGGTTGCCGTGAAAAGAAATGCCGTCGGTGTACTGTGCGCGAGATGGGCAATGGCAGCGGTTGTAATATCACCACCCCAGCTATCTTCGATCGTCATCGCAACTCCGAGTTCAACGCATAAGTCTCTCGCCAGTTTCGCTTTGGTCAGTCCGCCGAATTTGCTAATCTTGATGTTGACGACATCCATCCCCTGATCGCCATGACCGCGTAGCAACGCTTGAATGCTGTCTATCGTCTCGTCAAGAACGAAGGGGTGACTTGTGCGTTGACGGATCGCAAGGCATTCTTCATAGGAAAGACAGGGTTGTTCGATGTAGACGTCTACATCGCTTACGCCTCGGACGACGCGGGCGGCTTCGTGCATCAACCAACCCGTGTTCGCATCTGCAATGAGGACATCTCCGGGTTCCATCAGTTCAGCAACCGCTCGGATACGTTCGATATCGGTGTTCGGATCGCCGCCTACTTTTAACTGGAATTTGCGGTATCCTTCCGCACGATAGGTGGCGACTTTTGCCGCCATCTCGTCGGGAGATTGTTGCGAAATCGCACGATAGAGCATGAAATCCGACCCATACCTTCCACCGAGAAGCGTACAAACCGATTGGTTTGAAACCTTACCGAGAATATCCCAACACGCTGTGTCGATCGCTGATTTCACATACGGGTGTCCCTTGAGGGCAATATCCATGCGTTGGTTGAGCGGAAGCAGTTGTGTCGGATCTTCGCCGATGAGATGTGGTGCGAGTTCAGCGATGCCGGTGCGGGTGCCTGCCGCATAAGCGGGGAGATAGAAAGGTCCCAACGGACAAACCTCACCGTAGCCGGTGATGCCTTCGTCCGTTTCAATTGAGACAATGGTGCTGTCAAATACGGATACAGATTTTCCGCCCGACCAGTTATAACTGCCTTCATAGAGTGGGAGATCAACTTGATAGGCATTAATACAGCGAATTTCCATATTTTTAATTATGTGCCAATCGTGAAATGAAGTGATTGATAATTGAGGCAGTAGTGGGCGGAAGGATTATCAAAATCTTTCACCACACCACAATCCGTTGTGAGGATAGTAGCATGTTTGACAAAAACTATCAAGAAAAAGCGTGTACGCGCAGAAAGATAAAATACTACTCAAAACCACTGACCCTCGCAGCGGCAGGTGCATGCTTTGGGAGTGCTTTCTTGATTAGCGCGGATTCAGGAACATAACCGGAGTAATCAGAGATCGAGCCGTGCGTCAACGCATATATCACAACGTTCGTCATGAAACGGTAGACCCCTGGGGAATAGTGGACACTCCGCGTCGGGTAGCTGACAGTTTCCATCGCGCACATGTAATCACGACGAACAACGATAACCGATAATTTCTCACCGACGGAGATACCTTCAAGGAAGTTCCGTTTCGGTGGACGTGTGCCCCACCAGAAAATGTCGTATCCGATTGGAGGTCCGCCCATCCCATAGAAGTTATTATAAATTTCGTGATTGTTGGAAATCCGCTCAATGTGGTATTCAGGCATAACGTAGTGCATCTGCGAGAGAAAGAGGCGAACCATCGCTTGTGCAGGAGCATCTACACCGCAATCGTCAAAAACGAGGAATCCACCTTTTTCGACGAGATAGCGACGCAGTCCTGCTGCTTCGTTGTTAGAGAAACGACCATCTATTCTACCGGCACCATAATTTTTCCCCAGAAGATCGCGAGATCGGACAACTGCTGGATCATGTCCTGTCATAAAAACGAGGGGCGTTTTGAAGAGACTCGCATCGGTGAGTTTCAATGCACCGCCTTCAACATTCATATCGGTTTTAATCTTGGTGCGTTCGTTGAGCCATTGCGTCAATGCGTTAAGAGCGGAGGCGTCCGCCCACCAGTCAGAAAGATCGTGCCGAACCCGGGCAAAACGGAGGATACCTCGGATGTCCTTACCTTTACCGATGACGCGTCCACCCGGTTCGCCTTTCGGAAGGGGCGGGACGACGTAGTTAGAAAGCGTAATATTCTCGACCACATCACCAAGTGCATCGCGTGCGGCACCGACGTTTTCAACCATTGAGAGTCCCGGTGGGCGTTCAAGCGTGACCTTTAACCACCCAGCGATACCACGGTTGACATTTCTCATTCGAGCGGAAGGGACTGTTACCACGGGGGCAGAGAATGCCAAGGCATCGGGAGCATCTGATACCAGTAAATCACCGTATATCACATCTGCCTGCGCCGCTGGGTTTAGCGTTACTACTTTCGGTACATCCGGATCTATTGGCGGTTGGACTTTGACGGTTTGGCTTGAAAATTCGATTACTGTCTGTGCTTGGAAATTTGACTCGCGAGGCAACACAGTTGTTACACGCGGTTGCACCTGAATCTGTCCAACAACAGTTTTTTGCGTTGGAACCGTTGGTTTCACGATAGGTTTCACGACGAGTTTTCTTCCCACTTTAGGCTTCGGGGGCTCTTTGGGATAGAGAATTTCGATGCCTATCAGATCTTTGAGCGGCGCAGTTAGCGCAAGCAGATAGAGTCCAGCAACACATATGATGACAGCATGAAGTGCCAACGAGGTTATAAGAGCACCTGAGGTTATTTTTCCGCGCATTTGTCTTTACCTCCAAGGAACAAAAGTGTTGATATGGAGATAAAAGCAATTTCCGTGCCAATACAAAAAGTGCTGAATTTGCGGTAATTCGTGTAGTTATGAGGGATTAGACTGCACGAAAAAGGACAGTTGTCTTTTTTGATTGCACAAAAAGGGGCTTGTTGCAGTTCGGTATTTCTACAAGTATGCTATGGGATTGGCGTGAAGAGGTTACAGGATGGAAAACCGATGCGGTTAGAAACCGCATCTACCCCGATTCGATGGAGATGGGAATTCTATCCTCTATACAAGGTGCGCATTTGCTGGATGACCTTCGGTAATTTGGTAATCACTTCATCAATCTCGGTTTCAGTTGTGTTCCTACCCAAGGAAAAGCGGACTGTGCCTTGTGCCAAACGCGGGGGTAAGCCGAGCGCGGCGAGAACGTGCGACGGTTCCATAGAACCGGAGGTACACGCTGAACCCGTCGAGACACAGATACCCTCCATGTCCAAACGTAAGATGAGACTTTCACCCTCTACCGCTTCAAACGAGACGTTAAGCGTGCCGGGCGCACAGTGGTCAGGGTGTCCATTGTAGTGCAAGCGATCGATGTGTGCATCCAAGCCTTCGCGGAGTCTTTGGGTTAAAGCGTCGAGATGCTGTGCGTAGGTGTTCTGCTCCTGTTTCGCAAGATCGGCAGCAATACCTAAGCCGACAATGGCAGGGACATTTTCAGATCCAGCGCGTCGGTTGCGTTCATGCGCCCCCCCGTGAACGAGGTTTGCCAGTCGGGTGCCGCGGCGAATGTAGAGGACACCAATGCCTTTGGGGGCGTAAATCTTGTGCCCAGAAAACGCGAGGAGGTTCACACCGAGTTTTTGAACGTTCATCTCCAATTTGCCGACCGATTGCACGGCATCGGTGTGGAGAGGGATCTCGTGTTCCTGCGCGATCTCGCATATCTCTTCGAGCGGTTGGACGGTGCCATTCTCGTTGTTGACGTGCATGATAGAGATCAGGACTGTCGTATCACGGACTGCTTCACGGAGTTGTTCAATACGGATTCGTCCGTATCTGTCTACGGGGAGGTAGGTTATCTCAAAATCGCGTTGCTCCAGATATTGACACGTATGCAAGACAGCGTGATGCTCCACAGAGGAAGTGATGATATGGTTTCCGTTGCCCCGGCTCTTTCCCAGTTCAGTCAATCCTTTAATGGCGTGGTTGTCTGCTTCGGTGCCGCTTCCGGTGAAAACAATCTCACTCGGACTTTTGGCACCGATGAGATCCGCGACCTGCTCGCGGGCGGTGTCGATCGCCGTGCGTGCCTCGCGGCCGTATGCGTGGATGCTCGAACCGTTACCGAATGCCTCGGTGAGATACGGTGTCATTGCGTCTATGACTTCGGGACGAAGGGGTGTTGTGGCGTTGTAATCTAAATAGATGCGTTGCATTTTTAAATTTATGAATCCTTGGCTACACAGATGGATTTCCCCACTGGAAAGACCTTATCGGAGCAGGTCCTCGATTATTCTGTAGATTCTTCTTAAAATCGGACCTGTAGCTCGTAATGAAATGGAGAGCGGATGCTCAAGAAAGCATATTCTTGGCTCAAATGAGCGTTGTTCTCCCGCAAGGTAAAATTAAAGAATTAAAAATATGTTCGGTGATTCCAAAAAGTTATCCGATTCGGGTTAATCTTGATTTTTGGCACAGAATCGCGTTCACCGACCCTTCCGTTCGCGTCTAAAAAGGAAAGATTGAGTGTATGCGTGCCTGCGGGCAGAGGCATCCGCACGATAAAAATTTGATTCGGAAGCGTTTGCCAAGAACGTGTGTCCGCCTGTTCTGTCACGGCACCAGCGAGGTTTACAAGGAGTCCTAAGGCTTCATTTTCCTTGTTTGCTTTTCGGTAGAGCAAGTATTTCCCTACAGCTCGGACTAAGGTTCGCAAGAGAATCCCAGTGCGTTGCGCCTTGAAAGTTTCTATTGCGCTGTTCTCTACATCCTCCACAAGCACACCCTTCGCTTTCACCGCTCCAACCGCAACTTCGATCCCTGAGAAAAGGGGTCGATGGGAGTCAATTTTCGGGATAGCGACACGTAGCAGATATTCCAATTCAATCTCTTTATACACCCTTCCCTCGCGCCCTATAAGTGCCGGCACAAACTTGTCATCGTCCACATCGTCTGTTTTCAGAATCGGAAACGTCAAAGCGTCCTCACCTTTCGGCGGAACGTAGCCGCTTTCATAAAAAAGAATCAGTTCGCCGGTGTTTTCAGGACGGACAGAAAACTTTCCATACTGTTCCTCATAACGCGCCAGCTCGTCGACGAAACCGAGTTTGCGTGCCAACCCGACCAGCGAACGCCCGATGTCCGCTGGTATCGCTACACCCGTTTTCTCTGATGCGTTTCTATAGTATGCTGCAGCCTGTTTGTAAGAGATGTAGGCATCATTCCATTCACCAGTGGCTTCAAAGAGAACACCAGAGAGGTGCGCAAGAAATCCTGCGCCGAAGAAATCGTAATTTTCGTCTTCACCTTTGAAGTAGTTGATGAGAGCCGTTGCCCGACGACATTCTACCAGCGCACCGTCTAACTGACCTTGGTAGATATAGTTGAGTGCCCGGTAATAGTGGCTCAAAAGCCGTTCATATCGGGTGCCCGGATACGGACGCATCTGATCAGAGGTAACGAGCGAAACAACCTCTTTTGAAACGCTTTTGGTATACCGGTCTTCAGCGATATCGCCTGCTTGATCGAACGCCGCGTTGCTTTCTTGGAAATGATTGGCGTAATGGGCAACTAATCCTAATTCAAACAGAAAAGGGATGTCAGACTTTTTCGAGGCATTTTTCTGAAGGTTCGTATAGGCTTTTTCTGTTTCTCCCGCCTCCAATGCGATTTGGAGGTCTTGCATCTTATAGCCGCCGCATCCGATTATCAGACAAGTAATGAACAGGAAAGAGAGTGTTTTAATCATAAGAGTGGCAATCGGTTTCCATCGGTTTCCGTCGGCTTTCAGAGTAGCCATCAGTTTAACCATCAGTCATCAGAACGGAAACCTCTTTGCTGACTGCCGAAAGCCGATAGCCGTTCCTCTACATTTTAAACTTGTCACGTCCGACAAACTTTTTGATTTTCTTGTTACCGATCCAAATCTTCTCGTTAGTTTCAATGTTCGTCAATGTCAGGTCTGTTTGGTAGAAGATAACTTGGTCGCCGCCCTCTCGATCTTCGATGGTGTTGATTTCACCGGTCATCATGTAATCGGCACCGAGTTCACGTCCCATCCGTTTAACGGTTTCGATTGCAGCGAATTCGCCTTGGTCGGCACGCTCTTCGCGAATTTCACCGCGCTCACTTGAGCTTGAGACAGTCCGCACCTTTCCAGAATTAATGAAAGCGCGCTCGATGTCGGTGATAAACGTAGCAACGGGGATATGTTCCATGCTCTTATTGCGAATACCTCCGACGATTACAACCGGTTTCGTACCGGCGTTTATACCGTGATCATTGATCCAAGGGTGTGTTAAGCAGTCCTGAATGATGTCGTCGGCGACCATACGCGAATCGGTATCGTTCCAACGTCCAGACAGATCAATCGTAGTATCGGCATCGACACGAGTGACCTGCTTAGAGGAACTGCAACTACTGAAAATTGTGATACCAACGAAGAGTGCGAAAATTGTAAGACTATATTTAAAAGGCTTGACTGTCAAAATTTTATACATTCGGTATGCTCCTTTTTGGAATGGCTATCAGCCGTCAGCCTTCGGCTGTCAGTAGGACACAGTATGGCAGGAATGTTTACGATAACCACCACAAGATTCTCTTTCTGACTGCCGACTGCTGATAACTGATTGCCAATTAAAAGTCTAAGTCGGCTTCTTGAACAATTTTGTCAACGAAAGTATCAAGTGCCATCGCACCGATGTCGCCTTCATCGCGGCTGCGGACGCTGACCGTGCGGCTTTCCTGCTCACGTCCACCGATAATTAACATGTACGGCACACGTTGCAAACGGGCTTGACGGATCTTCGCGCCAATCTTGTCATCGCTATTGTCCAATGCAACACGACACCCTTTTTGCAACAGAAGGTGTTCGACCTCTTTGCCGTAATCAACGAAGCGTTGACTAATCGTCATCACGACGCACTGGATAGGCGAGAGCCATGTCGGAAATGCCCCGGCGTAATGCTCAATCAGCATCGCGATAAAGCGTTCAAAACTCCCGCAAATCGCGCGATGAATAACCACAGGACGCTTTTCAGATCCGTCTGGCGCGACGTAGATGAGTTCAAACCGTTCAGGCAGCTGGAAATCGAGTTGCACGGTAGCACACTGCACGTCTCGGTTGAGTGAATCCCGAACCTGAAAATCCATCTTAGGTCCGTAGAATGCGGCTTCCCCGGGATCAATAGTGTGCTCAATCCGGTTGTTTTTCAACACGTCCTCAAGGATTGTCTCCGCTCGATTCCAGACCTCTACATCGCCCATAAACTTCTCAGGGTTGCGTGTACTCAAATCGCATCGAAACGGTAGATCAAACGTGCCGTAGATACGTTGGAAGAGTCCAAGAATCCGTTCATATTCATCAGCAATCTGGTCTTCGGTGACGAAATTGTGTGCATCATCTTGACACATCTGACGCACACGCGACAAACCGGTCAGTGTCCCTGTGGCTTCGTTACGATGCAACACGCCTTGGTCGTGCAGACGATAGGGTAAATCACGATAGCTGTGGCGCACACTTTTATAGATTAACATGTGTGCCGGACAGTTCATCGGTTTCAAAGCACTCGTCGCTTCGCCATCTTCATTTTCGACGAGGAACATATCGTCTTTAAAATGTTCCCAATGTCCGGAGGTCTTCCAGAGACTACTATCGTAGATGAGCGGTGTCCGAACCTCCTGATAGCCTTCACTGAGATAGAGTTTCCGCACCTTTTCCGAGAGGAGATTATAGATGAGTGTGCCTTTCGGAAGCCAAAATGCGCTTCCGGGGGATTCGGGATGCATTTGGAAGAGTTCCAATTCGCGTCCGAGTTTACGATGGTCGCGTTTGGCGGCTTCTTCGCGTTGTGTCAAGTACGCCTGAAGGTCGGCTTTGGTCTCCCATGCGGTGCCATAGATGCGTTGCAACTGCTCACGGTTGCTATCACCGCGCCAATAGGCTCCTGAAACCCGGAGCAGTTTGAAATATCGGCATTCGCGTGTTTTTTCAACATGTGGACCCTTGCAGAGGTCTGTGAAATCGCCGTTGTGGTAGATAGAAACACCTTCTTCATCAACACCCTCATCGGTAGCACTGACTTCACGATCCGAAATCCCGTCGATTAATTCGAGTTTGAATTTCTGATCGCGTTCACCGAACCATGTGCGAGCATCGTCGTAGGACCATGCCTCTTGCTCGAAAGGCACATTGGCTTTGATCATCGCCTTCATGTGCTTTTCGATTTCAGGAAAATCGTCGGGTGTGATGGGGCGCGGCACCTCCATATCATAATAGAACTCGTTTTCAATCGGCGGTCCGATTGCGAGTTTAACGGTCCGTTCGCCATCTGGGAATAGTTGTTGGACGGCATACGCCATGATGTGCGCGGTCGAATGGCGTAAGCGTTGTAAGTAATCTTCAGGTTGATTGGGTTCACGCATTGCAATTCACTCTCATATATTGATTCAGATAGGTTTCAAAATTGGTCTTAATAGACTTAACGTCTTTTTTTCTACACTGTTTACGAAATAATTTTACACGATTTAAAAGGGGATTGCCAATAAAAAAGATAAGGGTAGGAGTTTTAGTTTTAGGAGGATATTGTACCATTTCTAAAAGATTAAGCGCGACGTTCACTCAGACCCCGGTAGGTGGGGTTTCCTAACCGCACCGGGTATAACCAAAAATAGTGGACCCTTTTAAGAACAATCATCAATCAGAATTGATATTGTTTAGGGAGGGTATTGTCCAGTTTCAGGTGCGTTGGCGTAAACGTTTTGGGAGGATGGGCGGTACAGGACTTGAACCTGTGACCTCTTGCATGTCAAGCAAACGCTCTAGCCACCTGAGCTAA
>JAGWBV010000053.1:50470-56075 GCA_021295715.1 Candidatus Poribacteria bacterium
GATGGAGCGGGAGACGAGATTTGAACTCGCGACCTCCACCTTGGCAAGGTGGAGCTCTACCACTGAGCTACTCCCGCATAATTTTGACAATTCGCGCAGAAGAGATTACGCTTTTCAGAAGCATATATAGTTTAATATATTTGCCTTTGAATGTCAAGTTAATTTTCGATTAAAATAGCAAAAATGTGAATTTTTTTCAAAAATTTTGACAACACTTCTCTGAGATTTGCGAGTTTGATTTCAGTTGTATGTCTCATTTTTTTATTCCTTTCTTCCCATCTTCCCGTCTTCCTTTTTTTCCATCTTTCTACCTTCCTACCTTCCCATCTTCCTTTCTTTCCATCTTTCTACCTTCTTGAACGCTATGTCCGATAGTCGGCGTTAATTCGAATATAATCGTAAGAATAATCACACGTCCACATTATTATCTCTGTGTCACCAGCACGGAGGTCAATCGTGATACGCACGGGGTCTTCTGAGAACAGAGCGGTGGCTTTGTCTTCATCGTAGCCAGCGTCCATCCCATTTTTGACGAGTCGATAATCAGCAAGCCAAACATCCACCTGATACGGGTCAAATTCAGCCCCCGATTTTCCGATCGCCATCATAATCCGTCCCCAATTCGCATCGTTCGCGAAAACCGCTGTCTTGACGAGCGGTGATTCCGCAACGGCACGCGCCGCCTTTTCAGCATCGTCTCGATTCTTGGCGTGTTTGACGATCACCTCAACAAGTTTCGTCGCCCCCTCACCGTCACGGGCGAGCATCTTCACCAATTCGGTGCAGACGAACTGCAATCCCTCACAAAACGTTTCGTAATTTTTCCCGTCTGTTGGAACAATTTTGGCGTTATCAGCATGTCCGGTCGCGAGGATCAGCACCGTGTCATTCGTGCTACGATCGGTGTCAACTGTTAGAAGATTATAGGTGTCATCTACGACACGGTTTAGGGCGGCTTGGAGCGTTTCGGCACTGATTCGCACATCTGTTGTCAGATAGGAGAGCATCGTCGCCATATTCGGTGCGATCATCCCGGAGCCTTTCGCGATCCCGCCGATCCTTACGGGTGTATCGCCGATTTCGATCTCCACTGCGACGGATTTCGGATGTGTATCCGTTGTCATAATCGCTTCAGCGGCATCGGCACCCCCTTCACTGCTAAGCGCACTCGCGGCGGCTTGGATCCCGTTCTTGATTTTGTCCATCGGCAATTGCTGTCCAATAACACCGGTAGAGGAGACGAGAACGAGGTTCGCGTCTATACCGAGCTGTTCGGCGGTTACGGCAGCCATCCGTCGTGCGTTTGCCATGCCAACTTCACCAGTGCAGGCGTTGGCGTTCCCGCTATTGACAATTACGGCTTGCGCGCGTCCGCTGCTGAGATGCTCGCGACATACGATCACGGGCGCAGCGGTGACGCTGTTTTTTGTGAAAACTCCGGCGGCAGTCGCTGGGGTATCAGTGACAATGAGTGCCACGTCCTTCGCGTCGGCTGCTTTAATGCCTGCATGGAGACCCGCTGCGCAGATACCGGGCACAGCCGTGATTCCGCCTTCTATCTGTTTCATAAACTGCTCCTTGGGGAATAATGTAGGGGAAATATTATACTATGTCTTGAACGAAATGTCAAAAACTTATCTAACGCCAGTTTGAAAATAAATCTGTAGGTGTTTTTCTTGGGTGTTTTCCTTAGGTAGAGCGGTAAATACGCGAAAAAAATCGCAGAATGTGGAGAGATGTGTCGTTTTTCAAGGCACCTTCTGTGTCAATACCGGTAGCGAAACCCAACTTGACCCTTTTATCAAACTCACGTTATCTACGAGGTAAGATTAGCGATTAGTTGTCAGTTAACCTATAGCCTGCAACATCGGCGCAGGCGGATTTGAGGGACACTGCCGATAGTTCTAACAACCGTTATTTCTCCGCAAGGTAAAATTAAAAGGGAAATAAAATAGAAATATGATATAATTATTCGCAAACACCGAAAAAGGCGAGGGAAAAGATGCACACCATTTTAGAACGCTACCAAAAGACTTTCGCAAAAGATCGAGAAATGTCCGATGCCGCAAATCATCTGTTCCCGGATGGTGTAACGCACGATGGACGTTATATGTCACCCTTTCCGGTTTATATTACGCATGCCGACGGCTCAAAGAAATGGGGACTTGAAGATAAGCAATTTATTGACTATTGGGCAGGACACGGCGCGTTACTCCTCGGGCATAATCCGCCGGAGGTTGTGGAAGCCGTAACAGCACAGATGCATCGAGGAACGCACTACGGCGCGTGCCACCCCTTGGAAATGGAATGGGGTTCACTCGTGACGCAACTGATTCCGTCAGCAGAACGCGTCCGATTTGTCAGTTCGGGGACGGAGGCGACGCTGATGGCGATTCGGCTTGCCCGCACCTATACAGGGAAGAATAAAGTGCTGAAATTTGCCGGACATTTCCACGGTTGGCACGACAGTGTTATCTTAGGCGCATACCCACCTTTCGATATGAACGTCCCCGGTATCCCACAGGAGGTGCGTAATACAACGCTATTATGTCCGCCAAACGACATTGATGCCGTTGAGACCCTCTTGAAAACGGATGAAGACATTGCCTGTATTATCCTTGAACCGACGGGTGCCTCCTTCGGTATTGTTCCGACGGATGGCACATTTTTGCGGCAGCTCCGTGAGTTGACAGAGGCACACGGTGTTCTGCTAATTTTCGACGAAGTTATAACAGGGTTCCGAGTCGCACCCGGCGGCGCACAAGCGCATTACAACGTCACACCGGATCTGACAACGCTCGCAAAGATTTTGGCGGGCGGACTCCCAGGCGGTGCACTTGCCGGCAAAACGGAAGTTCTTGAACTCATTTCGATGAAATCCGAACGCGATGGGTTAAAAATGCCGCATCCCGGTACCTTTAATGCGAATCCGCTCTCCGCCTCCGCGGGCATCGCAATGCTCAACTTAATCAAAACAGGCGAACCACACAAGAAGGCGAATCACACCGCAGCACGGCTTCGCACTGAACTGAACAACGTCATTGATGACTATGAACTCGACTGGGTGGTTTACGGAGAATTTTCGGGGCTTAAACTACTCGTCGGACATGGTGAAAAAGGGATGCGGACTTCGGATTTTGATCCATACACATGGGATTACCGGAAGTTGAAAGGGAGTAGCGATGCGGATATGCTGATGCGTCTCCGATGCGGTCTCCTGCTCAATGGTATTGATCTCACTGGTAATGGCGGAATGACAACCGCAGCGCACACAGAGGAAGACGTTACAGAGACAGTCGCAGCGTTTGCGCAAACGCTTGAATGGCTGAAGGCAGAGAAAGCATTGTAAAGGTGCGTCTACAACTGCGTTTCTAACTCTGAGGTGCGGCTTCATGAGGTTTCACTACATATTTCGGTAACTCTATATTTCCCCAGACCCGGTAGGTGCGGAATGTAATACAAGGAATGGATTTAGTCTATTCCCAGACTAAATCCCCTAACCGCACCGGACATCGTTACGGTATTACCGAATTAAATTCTGAAATTTCATCCAACCGCACCACCGTAAAAAAACACGTATTGATGCGCGCAAATTTTACTACATTTTACACTGAGGAGATTGAATGAAAACGATTACGTATCGCGACGCGCTCAAGGAAGCACTCGTAGAGGAGATGGAACGCGATGATGCCGTCTTTCTGATGGGTGAAGATATCGCTGAATACGGCGGTGCCTATAAAGTGACAGACGGATTGTTCCAAGAATTCGGGAAAGACCGAATCCGAAACACGCCGATCTCAGAAGCCGCTATCATCGGAACTGCCCTCGGCGCGGCAGTCACAGGAATGCGTCCGGTTGCGGAGTTGATGTACATCGACTTTACAGCGGTAGGTATGGACCAGATTGTGAACCAAGTCGCCAAGATTCGTTATATGGTCGGTGGACAGTTAGATGTGCCACTCGTGATTCGGACACAGGGGGGCGCCGGGCGATCCTCTGCAGCGCAGCATGCCCAGAGTCTTGAAGCGTGGTTCGTGCATATTCCCGGACTCCTCGTCGTGATGCCCTCTACACCCTACGATGCGAAAGGATTACTGAAAACAGCCATCCGGGACGACAACCCAATCATGTTTATTGAGCACAAACTCCTCTACACAGAGGAGGGAGAGATTCCTGACGAAGAGTATACGATTCCGTTGGGTGTAGCAGATGTCAAACGTGAGGGTGAAGACATTACAATTCTTGCGACGTCACGGATGGTCTTGAACGCACTCATTGCCGCAGATACGCTTGCTGCAGAAGGTATCTCTGCTGAAGTCATTGATCCACGGACATTGATGCCCCTTGACAAAGACAGCATTCTCGACTCCGTTAAGAAAACGAATCGGTTGTTGATCGCACACGAAGCGGTCGGTAGAGCGGGGTTCGGGGCAGAGATCGCTGCACTGGTCGTGCGAGAGGCGTTTGACTATCTCGATGCACCCATTGAGCGGGTCGCGGCAGCACCCGTGCCTGTCCCCTTTGCACCGGTGATGGAAAATTTCGTTATCCCAGATGCAGAGCAGATCACTGATGCCGCACGGAAACTCGTCCGTTATGAGATTTAAGCAATCGCTTGTTTTCGATAAATTTCTGGCACGCTAAGAAGCGTGCCAACAAGTGGGTGGATTTAAGTTTCCTCTCTCTTCACCAACTGCTGATACATCGCTGTCAAACCGAATGCGATCGGTGCCCACAACGCCGCTACTACCATAGCCGTGATGGAGTACGCAGCACCCGCAATCGTCCCAACACCTAATCTCACCAGTTCAAGCACACCGGCACTCCCACCTTTTGAAAAGCGGTATCCGAAAGCGTCTATAACCTGCTTCGCGCGATAACGAGAATCGTAAGAGAGCGGCATATAGAACAATTCCTTTCCTGCCCGGAAAAGCGAGTAATCTAAGGCTTTAAAGGTCACATACGCCGCTGTTCCGGTTCGGAGTGACGGAGAAACCGTCAATATGAGACTACTGACGAAATGGACGATCGGAATCGTGAGGTGAATGTAACGAAGTGCGATGAATCTGAGCGCGAGTGGCACCGCCACCAGTTGCAAAATACCCGCCGCCAATCCGAGGTTTCCATAGACCGACCCGAAAAAAGCAGTCCGTGTATCCGTATCAGGTCTCTCTATTTCAGCCAAGGCATTGAACCGCAGATCCAGCACAGTGGACACTATCTGCGATAAAAATCAGGTATCTGGAACGAAAGAGTGTTCTTATGCCGGTGTGTCCGAGCCTGCCACCAGTCTCTTCCGCACTGGGTTTGGGTTCACCGCCAAGCTTGTAAGCAAGGACACCAAGGAACGCCGTCGGGACGAGGGACCCTGCTGTGAATAATAACAATGCTTCGGAGCCTAACACGGTTGCCCATTGGCTCACAAGAGTGCCGCCGAGGAATGAACCCATAGAGGCAACGGCACAAAAGGGACCATTAATACGCTTCGCTTGTTCAGTCGTTAGCACACTGTTGACAAATGACCAAAACTGTTCGATGACTATCACGATATATGCTTCGCGGAATACATAGATGATCGCCGCCGCGAAACTCATACCGCGTGAAA
>JAGWBV010000054.1:0-28059 GCA_021295715.1 Candidatus Poribacteria bacterium
CATAAGGGTGGATACATTCACAGAAAAACAAAACCTATCTGCTCTCAAATCAAGGAAAAACAATTAGCACAAGGCGTAGAATTACTAAACTTTGGACAATTTTAAGAATTCTCGTAGGATAGGTTGAGACCGATAGAAATACTTGCCCCTCCCCTATAAGACTGACTCTATAATGCCGCCCCGCTGGGGCTTCGCACTTGCGGATACACGGTTTCTACAGACATGCCGCCCCGTTGGGGCTGACCTTTGGTGGATCAAGTTCATTTTCGTGTGAGTTGTGTTTACGTAAAAAACTTTCAGAAAAATCAGAAATGCTTTGAAAACCGAGCAGGAACCCAACGGAAATTGTCCAAACTATAGTATAAATTAAAAGGAACACTTGGTGTGATAAACGAGGAGAGTCTTATACCTACAATTGAAAATCGGGGGTTCTATACCGGAGTTCGGTAAACGGTTCAAGCGTCGGGAAGGAGTTTAAAGGTGCGACGATGGATATCCGATGCGCCAAACTCGGAAATCGCCTGTCGATGTTGGGATGTGGGATACCCTTTGTGTTGCGAAAATCCGTAGTTGGGATAGGTGCGATCCAACTCAACCATGCGCCGGTCCCGAGTGATTTTGGCGACAATAGAGGCTGCGGCAATAGAATAACTTTTGCTATCGCCCTTCGGAATTGCTTCACCCTCAATTCCTGCGTCAGGTAAATTCAAGCCGTCAACAAGCAAGTAATCCGGGGATGGGGTCAGTTTTTCAACCGCCTCTCGCATCGCCAAAAGCGTCGCTTGAAGAACATTCAAACGATCAATAAGGCGATGATTAACGGAACCGACACCTATGGATACAGCAACGTCATGGATTTCGTTAAACAGAGAGGCACGTTGCTTCGGAGACAACTGCTTTGAATCTCGCAACCCTTTAATGCCGCAATTGATTGGTAAAATGACTGCTGCGGCAATGACGGGACCTGCCAATGCACCTCGACCCGCCTCGTCAATGCCAGCAATCTGTTTGTAGCCGTTTTGTTGGCATGCGAGTTCAAAAACGTTCATCTCCATCAGGTTATCTTCTACGTTCTTTGACGCGGGCAGCTCTTCCGGTCCGATCGCGTAGGTAATATAACTTCGCGCGACGAACAGCACCGTATCGAATCACCTGAATGCTTTCAATATTAGGAGAATGGAGAGGGAAAGTCCTTTCACTTCCAGCCCCGAATGCCACACGCCGAACCGTAAACGTCTCCTTTAATCCACCATGGGCACGGCGGATCACGGTGCCCTCATACGCCTGAATGCGTTCTTTCTGACCTTCACGGATACGAATATTCACCTTGACTACATCCCCAGGACCAAACTCAGGAATATCACTCTTCACATATTGATTTTCGACAGATTCAATTAAATTCATCTCTAATTCCTCCTTAGATAATATAACCCAAGCCACCTTATTGACATAGCACTCCTACGGAGTGCGGTGGGCCGGAATATACCGTTTTCTATAGACATATCACCCCTACGGGGTGGGGAAATGTCTGAAAAACCCTATTAAAACGTTCAGAATGTGTGAGTAGCAACTTGGGTTAATATAAGTGCTGATTTTTAATTTTTCCTTGCGGGTAAACGATGTAGGTTAGAACTTTAACGCACCTTTCCCAAGAGCCGCCTGCCCCGTTGTTGCAGGCTTAGTTCTCTCATTAATTTTCGTTCCATAATCCTGCTGCTCTGAGAATCGCTATATCCTCTTCGCTCAACTCCAATCTCTGAAGTAGATCCGGGCGGCACGCTGCTGTCCGTTTGAGTGCCTCCGCATACCGCCATTTCTCAATATTCTCGTGATGACCACTCAAAAGCACCTCAGGGACAGTGCTACCCCCGAATTCAGCAGGTCGCGTATAGTGTGGATGGTCGAGTAACTCATGGCTGAACGAATCGACATGTGCTGACTCGTAATCGCCGAGGGCACCGGGAAGGACACGCCCAATCGCATCAATCAAAACGAGCGCAGCAATTTCCCCACCGCTCAACACATAGTCACCAATAGAAATCTCAGTTGTCACCAACCGGTGGCGCACCCGTTCATCAACGCCTTTGTAGCGTCCACACAAAAGAATGAGGTGTGTTTCCAAGGAGAGGGACTCCACAACCGCTTGCGTTAAGGGATTCCCTTGTGGTGTCAAATAGACAACGTTTGCATTCGTTTCTGGATTCAACGTCGCGATCGCTGCGAAAATAGGTTCCGGCTTAAGAATCATTCCCGCGCCACCGCCATAAGGATAATCATCAACCGACTTATGTCTATCGGTTGCCCAATCCCGTAGGTTATAGAGATTGACAGTGAGTTTATCGGCGTCCTGAACACGCTTGAGGATGCCGGTGTTCAACGCTGGCGCGATTATCTCTGGAAACAGGGCAAGAACATCAATTCGCATTATATTGGCTTTCGGCTTTCAGCCATCAGTTAAAGAGAGGTCGATAGTTCTAAGGTCTTTTCTGACTGCTGAGTGCTGAAAGGAAAACCTGACAGGTTTTTCGTCCTGATTGCTATTCTCTAATCTCCGCGTCTGATTTCGGGTTTTCAATCAGTTCGAGAATAACCTTTTTGTTGGCTTGCAACCCCGCGGTATAGAGGACACTTCTTATCGCTTTAAGCGTTCGCCCATATCTACCGATAATCTTCCCCAGATCTTCCTCTGTGACAGTCACCTCAACGATAACGACCGTTTCGCCAGTTACTTCACGAACGACCACCTGGTCGGGATAATCAACGAGAGATTTTACGATGTATTCAATCAAATCTTTGAACATAGTTGACTTTCGGATTTCAGAAGAATGGCTATCGGCTGTCAGTCTTCGGAGACCGTCAGTTAAGAGGTATTCTGGTGAAATTACACCCTCTTGCTGACCACTGACTGCTTATTCTACAGTCTGTATCCCCAGAAGGCGTTGAATCGGGTCCTACTTTTCTTCGGACTCCTGGGTTTCCTCATCGGGTGTTGCTTCGTCGGACGAGGTGTCCGTTTCAGACGTTTCGTCCTGCGTCTCTGTAGGTTCGACTTCCTCCGTTTTTTCGACTTCTTCGACGACTTCACTCCCCGGCATGGGTTTTCCTAATTTTTCGTACTCGAATTTCATCAAAATCCCGTGCATGGTGAGTAATCGCTTTGCGGTATCGGAAGGTTGCGCGCCCCGCCGTAACCACTTTAAGGCTTTCTCTTCATCAATGACAATATCAGCGGGCTCCGTCATAGGATTGTAATGACCGAGGCGTTCCAAAAACACGCCATCCCGTTGGGCACGTGCATCCGCCGCGACAAGTCGATAAAAAGGACGTTTCTTTCTACCGTGTCGTTGTAATCTAATTCTAACTGCCAAAAAATACCTCCTTGGATTGGCTATCAGCCATCAAGTCGGGTTTTCTCATGAAGATTAAGAATTTAATCGGGTAATTTTTACCGATGCCTGGTGCGGTTAGGGTGAAAGACCCTACCGGGTCTGGGGGAACATGGAATTACCCAAATATTTTATTTAACTTCATCCGAAAACCCTTTCAGCCGTCAGTAAAGAGGTATTCGTTTAAGAAGCCCCTCTTGCTGATTGCTGACTGCTATTTAACTGCTCTATCGTGATTTGCGGCGTTTCCGTTTTCGTGGCTTCCTCGATGTCTGCCGTTTTAAACCCGGCAGAGCCCCCACTTTCCGTCCCATCTTTGGCATCGCCATCGCCGCCTGCTGGTTTAGCATACGATTCATCATTTGCAACTGCGAAACCAGCATGTTTATTTGATTTACTGTTGTTCCACTGCCTTTGGAAATGCGAAGCTTTCGACTTCTATCCAACATCCGGGGATTCTTACGCTCCTCAAGTGTCATTGAATGGATGATCGCTTTCGCGGTTCGCAAATGGCTTTCGTCGGGTGTAAGGTTTTGAACAGGCAACTGATTCTTAAAGGGCATCAGATCCATCAATTGATCTAAGGGTCCCATATTTTTAAGTTGTTCCAGCTGCGTGAGAAAATCGTCAAAATCTAAACCTTTGTTCTCTGTGAGTTTACGTTCAAGTTCTTTTGCCTGATCCTCGCTGAAAACTTCTTCCGCTTTTTCAAGCAAAGTTTGGAAATCGCCCTGTCCGAGAATACGCGAAGACATCCGTTCGGGATGAAATTCTTCTAACGCTGCGGCTTCAATTTTTTCACCGACACCGATGAACTTAATCGGTTTCTGTGTGACATGCCGAATAGAGAGCGCAGCCCCCCCACGAGCATCGCCATCCATTTTCGTGAGAATAACACCATCAATCTCCAAATCACTATTGAAATTCTCAGCGACATTCACGGCGTCCTGCCCGGTCATCGCATCAACGATAAGCAGGATCTCTGTCGGTTGAACCCGTTCTTTAATCTGCCGAAGTTCACCCATTAAGGTATCATCAACGTGTAAACGTCCAGCAGTATCAATAATGACACAGTTATGTCCGTGTGCTACAGCTTCCTTGACAGATGATTCAGCAATGTTAACAGGAGAGACCTCTGTCCCCATTGAGAATACCGGTGTCTCTGTCTGTTCTCCGAGAACTTGTAACTGCTTAATAGCGGCAGGTCGATACACATCCGCGGCAACAAGTAAGGGGTTACGCCCCTCTTTGCGAAATCTAAGTGCTAATTTCGCCGCGACAGTCGTTTTACCGGCACCTTGCAATCCTGCGAGCATAACGATTGTTGGACCGCCCGGTGCGATCTGGATCTTTTCGGCTTTTTCACCCATCAATTGGGTGAGTTCTTCGCCAATGATTCGAGCAATTTGCAGTTCTGGTGTCAGGCTACCGAGTACTTCTTGTCCGAGTGTGCGCACCTTAATTCGCTCTATAAACTCCCGCGTAACTTTATAGTTAACATCCGCTTCAAGAAAAGCACGACGCACCTCACGGAGGGTATCAGAGATATTGTTCTCTGTTAACTTCCCCTGTCCCTTGAGTCTTTTGAAAGTGTTTTGTAGCCTATCACTCAAGCTTTCAAACATTGTTCATGCGTCCTTTTTCGTAGGAATGAGATGTGCTTTTGGCACCGCGCTCGGTCCTAAAATGTGTAATTATGGATTCTGTTATCTAAAACGACCAAAATGTCTACAAATCGACACAAGTTCTGATTTGTAAATCCGCGTAACGACAACATAACACCTGATTATACAATTATAGCAAATTTTACGCCTGATGTCAAACTTTTTTTCATAGAGGCACTCAGTTCTTCTATAGAGGCGTTCCGATTTCCAACACTTTTTTCACACTTGATCTAAACCCATGTCTATGCTAAAATTATGGTTATGAAAATAGCAACCCTCACACAGCAGCAGCATAAATTTCCGTTTCGCTATCTCCTCATCCCTCTTATCTGTGCTTTAACTGTTCTCTATTGCGGATGCCAAGGCGAAACATTCAACCTCGATGTAGGCGGCACTTCAGAAATCATAGAGAAATCCGGTGAACTGACAGAAAATGAGGTATGGGACGGACGTATCTATATAACTGACACGCTTGTTGTCCCTAAAGGTATCACGTTGACGATCCGATCAGGCACTATTGTCGGCTTTGAACCGATAGATACGCCAAGCCACCTCATCGTGCATGGTGAGCTTTATGCAGAAGGCTCACCAGAGAGGATGATTGTTTTCGGTTCCTTGGGAAAATTGCGCGAGGACGACCAACCCCCTGAAACAGAGACGCACTTGACACCAGTGACATCAGATTTCGGGACAATGGGGATGGAAGAAAGCACCAGCACTGGGGTCCAGAAAACCACAACTGCCGATCCCCCAAAAGCGGGAGATTGGGCGGGAATTCGGATCGAAGCCGATAGTCCGAATAGCCGACTCACATATTGTCGTATCCAACACGCAACGGCTGGTATTACATGCCGAACAGATGCCGTCCAAATCGAAAGATGTTTATTCAGCGAAAACAACACAGGGGTGCTATCTGAAAATACCAGTCCAACCATTACGAGCAACGAATTTAATAGGAACGGCACAGGCACACAATTCCGTGGAAGCGCGTCATCGGATGTAGAATACAACGAGTTCACGGCTAACAATTACGGAATTATATGCGAAGATGATGCTCGACCTCGTATCCAGTATAATATACTTCGCGCCAATTACGAGAACGCTATCGTCTGCTATTCGACTGCATCCCCAGAGATCGTCTCGAATAACATAACGTTGAACGTCGGTTGGGCAGTCTACGACGGTGGTAGGCTCCGGGACAACTTTATTCAGGGTAATAAACAGATTGGACCTAACATCACCGAACTCGGCACCGGAACACAGAGCGATCAATTTTACGGTGTAGACGAAGCATTTGAACCGAGAAATTCTCCGGTAACAGAAGCCGGTGTGCCCCGCGAAAATTTCTAATGGAACGTCGATAGATGAACCGCTTCAAAGCCTATCTCGAACTTATCCGCTATCCGCTTTTCGCGATCCCGATAGTCGCAACACTCCCCGGCGCGCTCATCGCCAGTGACGGACATTTTACACGGCGCGTCGCGGCAGCACTGGTAATTGCACTCTGCGGCTACTTCGCGGGAATGATAAAGAACGACTATTTTCACCACGAAACAGACTCGCAGACGAATCCAGAACGTCCGCTTCCCTCGCAGCGATTGTCCCCGCAGCAGGCGATTGTCCCCGCGAGTGTTATCTACGGGTTATGTGTCATCGGCGGTTTCTGGCTCAATATTAGCACCGGCATTTTGGTGATGAGTTTAGTCGCTATCTCGCATCTCTACAACGCTATTTTTAAAGCGAAAGGGATCTTAGGGAGTCTCACGCTGCCTCTGGGAATTGGACTCCTAAGCGTCTTCGGGGCATTGGCAGTAAGCGGGAGTGTGCCGCGGTTGGTATGGTATGCCTTCGCCGCCACAACACTTTACGACTTCGGCACACATATCACCACGACCTTCAAAGACATCTCGCGGGATGAAGCACTCGGCATCGTAACGACTCCACTCCAGATTGGTATTCGCCCGGCACTTTTCCTCTCAGCGGTTGCTACAGTGCTGGCTTTTGCCATCGCCTTTTTGCCGTATTGGTTGGAGCCAGATCTCCATAAATCTTATATCGTTTGGGTAATCTTAGGCATCATCGCCACCGTTGGCACCCGTATTTCACTCTATCTGCAACCGAACGAGAAGAATGGCTATCTCGCGCTGAAAGGCTCGATGGTCGGCTCAATTCTCTTTTTTCCGTGTCTCATCGGAGCCCTGGTCCCAATCACCGTTTCCGCGGCAGTCATCGTGCCGTTGCTGTTCGCGACACTACTTTTGTTAAGAACAACGCGCCAAGAGGTTTAAGGCGTGACTTATCTCAAGAAAACTTAGGTCTCATTCTCTTCAAGAGATAAGAACCTAACAAAAAACCGATGGTCGCCCCAACGGGGTAATCATAGTGAGGTTAATAATTAAAGATATGAAAAATATTGTTTTACTGATCACCGATACCTTTCGGTATGACAATCTCGGCGAGCGGGCAAGACGTCCGATTCGCACGCCGATGTTGGATAGATTTGAGGCAGAACGCGCCACTGCTATCGACAAATTCTATATGAGTAGTTTCCCGACGGTGCCACACCGCACAGATATTATGACGGCGACAGTCGGGTGGCCCCACTATCCGTGGCAGCCCATCGATTTGAGCGGACGGAGCGTCATCTCGCAACTTCTCAGCGATCAGGGATACGCAACACAGCTTATCTGTGACACGCCACACCTGTTTAACGTGCGGTTCCAGCACTGTTTCGATGCGGCTTTCCAGCATCGTGGACAGGAAGGAGACAAACCACTTCTTCACCACAACGATGAAATAAAAATCGTTATGCCGAATGAGAAGACACGCCCGCACCCGTCATTCCGCGGACACACGCTGCCGAACACGCACCGCTGGACGAATCGCTACTACCAATATGAGTCGGAGACGTTCTCCGGTAGGACCTCCGAGACCACAATCCGATGGTTGGAGGAGAACCACCGTTCGGGTCCCTTCTTTCTCTGGGTAGATTTCTTCGATCCGCATGAACCGTGGGATCCGCCCGAATACCTCGTCAAACGCTACGATCCGGATTACACCGGTCCGCCGATGCTACATCCGAACTACGGTCTGTCGTCGCTCTTTACGGATGCCGAACTGCACAATCTCTGGGCACACTATGCAGGAGAGGCAGAACTCATCGACCGGCACATCGGACGGGTTCTGCAGAAGGTGGAAGATCTGGAGTTATGGGATGATACTCTTGTTGTTGTCCTGTCTGACCACGGCATGTCTATCGGCGAACACAGTAGAACAGGTAAATCCAATATCGACCCAGAGGATGAACGCTATTGGCCCACGTATCCGGAAATCAATCATGAGATGTTCCTGATTGCCGGTGGAGATGTGCCGAGCGGACAACATCTCGACCTCATCGCCCAACCGATGGACATCATGCCGACGCTCTGTGAATTGGCAGGCGTTACCTTGGATCCACCGAAACCGTTCGAGGGACGTTCCTTCGCACAGGCTCTCCGTAATGGCGGGACACAACATAGGGAATACGCCGTAACGGGTTGCAATATCGGGGCACCGGACGGAACTGTGCCACGTCGAGCAACAGTGCCGTTCCTCGTAACCGACCGCTGGGGATACGCCCCCGTCGGTGAATACGGTAGACCGGAACTCTTCGATCTACCCGCAGACCCGATAGCGGAGAACAACATCGCTGCGGATAACATGGAACTCGTCCAAGAGCTGCATGAAATGTTTATGGCGCATCTCACGGAGCATAACGCCCCTGAGAAGTTCCTTGATCTCTGGAAGGAAGAACCTTCTGGCGACGGACGCGGTAAATGGTCGATCGACTATCCTGACGATTCAGATGAATAAGACGGTCGAGGGTTAAAATTAAAAAAAGAGGCTTTAGGTCGTTTTTACCTAAAGCCTCTTTGCATGCTTTAACAAGGGCTTATCTACTCAAAAACCTCAAATTTCCCATCCTTAACAATCAAAACAGTTGGATCGTAGACTGCGTCTCATCGACATTTATAGTAAAGCCTATAATGACTTGGACGCTCTAAAGAGGCGAGGATACAATCCTCGCCAGCGGTGGTAGGGTCGTTGTTCACTGACGAACTGTCCACATATTTTTCGACTTTACTATAAAAACCTAAATTGCCACCTACTTATGAACATAGCACTCCGCTGGAGTGCAAGAGGTTGAACACACGATTTTCTATAGACATGCCACCCCGGTTCTTCAAACATGCAAAACCCATTCGTAGCAACTTGGGTTATAAAAGAGAATTTACCGAGGATCGTGTCAAAATCTTGAATCTTTGTATAGATCTTTATCCTCGAACTCACGTTGATTATCTACCTTCGGGTTTAGGTATTTCAGCGGACTTTCGACGATATAATCCCCTGAATCCTCAAGAAATTGCTGAACCAGAAACACATGTCCAGCACCGATAATTAACATAATTCGATCATCGGCAGATTCAATAATCCGCGCGAGGTTAACGAAAATCTTGAGATTTCTCTTGTACCAGTCCAACAACCAATTCAGTCCAACATATTGGTCTGCTACACCGATTTGGGCGAGTATGAGCGAGGGGAAAGTATTAATCTCGTGTAAAGCACGAATAGTTTCCTCCTGATTAAGAAAATGGATCATATCCGTCAGGCTTCCGCTCTCTTGGAGTTCTGCGAGTGTCGTGAGAGGTTTTTGTGCCATGGCTTGAACCATATCATCGGCTTTTTCCAGTAACTCGCTTTGATTATGCGCCATCGCGAAAGCTTCAACATCCACTGTTTTCTCCTCGTCTACCCTCTCAAACCAGTCAACACAATAGAGTTTTGAATGTCGCATTTTTTTCGCCAATGGAAGGCAAATTTGATTGAACTCACTTCTCCCCTGTTGATAAAGTCCATTCAGGTAATCTTGGTACTGTGCATTGATTTTAGCGTCAAGGCTTGTGTCTACCTCAATAGCTATCTTAGTCGGTCTGAATCGTGCAAGTTGTTCGACGAGTTGCTGAAGTTCGCGCTGCCCTTTGGGGGCTAAAACATCATGTGTGTCACAGCTGATTGTATCCACATCTGGATTTGCCATGTGATGACTGCCGAGAATCATGATGGTCGGTTTCATTTTCGCATTTTCTCCATTTCATACTTCAGGACTAATGTTATCTTGGGTTCCTGAGACAAGGATTCATAGGTGTCAATTTAGAGATTTTCACGGTATTTGGTCGCATCAGTCCCTACAAATGCCGCCCCGCTGGGGCTTGGATCTTTGGGGTCTCGCATGCTACACAAATGCCGTCCTTACGGGACTGAAGAGTCTATATTCTCATCGAATTTTACAGATGATCCGAAAGGTGTTTCCACCTGAGAACGCCCTTCTTGTTGTGATAAACACACCCATTATTCTAAAATTGAAGCCTATGGTGCGGTTAGGAACCGCATCTACCGGGCATGGAGGAAATTAGAATTACCGCTTTAAATACTGAAACATCATGAAACCTCGCCTACCAGTTGGAAGACGTTTTCAAACTTGCAGTTTACTGAAATGGCTATGTGTTCTGATAATTCACTACATCTCGGCTTTAAGAAGCAGGCGCGTCAAGCACGGCATCCAGTTGATCCATCACCTTATGGAACGCTTCGACGTAAAAGGACATCAACTCGATATCGTTGGGGGGATTAACATCAAAGATATAACAGTGCGAATCAATGAAATCAACGGCTCGCGGATAGTCATCCGTCTTATACTCGACAGTCGAATTGTTACATCGCCACGGGCAACCTGTTCCGTAACCGATCCGGTTTTGGAATATCTCTTGAGACGGCACAGGGAGACGTTGCCATTGTCCTGTTGGCACTCCTTCAGCTTGTAATGCCGCTTGGACTTTCTCACGCAGGGTTCGTGCAGGAATATCTAATCCCAACGCCTCTGGATCGAAACCAATGACATAGTTGTAATACACGGGTTCACACGCTTCTGGCGTAACCGGTGTTTCAATGCCGTCAATTTCATCAAGACACTCTGTGAGATAATGGCAATTTCGGATCCGCATGGCGTTGTTCAGGTCGAGCCGTTTGAGCTGGCTACGGATGAACGCCTGGCTGAACATATCTCCACGATACATCCATCCAAGCCCGTAAGCGTTGTATTCCTGTTCCTCGCGTTCCCGCCCGGGCACGACGATTTCTCCGAAATACTGCAACAACGCTGCGCGCTCGTAGATTTGCTCGTCATTTGTTGTGAACAAACCGCCTTGACACCCGCTACTTAGTGTCTTCGAGGCTTGCGTACTGTAACCCGCGGCATCGCCAAAGGATCCACACAGCTTGCCGTTATAATATGCCCCGTGCGCCTGCGCGACATCCTCAATGACTTTCAAGTCGTGCTTCTTCGCAATCTCCAAAATCGGGTCCATATCGGCGGGCATACCGTGGATATGAACCGGCAGAATCGCGCGAGTCCGCTCCGTGATTTTCGCTTCGATTTCGTTGGGATCAATACAGTAAGTTATGGGGTCAATATCAACAAAGACGGGGATAGCGTTGTGCTGGAGAACAGCGGCGGCTGTTGCCCAGAAAGTGAAGGCGGGAATAATGACCTCATCTCCCGGTTCGATACCAACCCCTGCGACACACAGATGCAACGCAGCCGTCCCGCTGTTGACAGGGATACAATACTCGACATCCATGTATTCTGCCCATTCGTTTGCGAGACCTTCAGATTGGATCCGTTGCTGTTCCGTGATTTTTTCGGCGGCGATCACCTCGGCAATCGCGTCCTTATCGGATTGCGTAACCTCTGGCCACGGTTGAATTAATCCGTCGGGAACAGTCCGTTTACCACCATACATAGCGAGTTTTGCTGCCATGAGCGACCTCCTTCTAAGGTTTTGAAGGCAGTATCTTCTTGTGGAAGGGAATTGCGCGTAATACTCGCTAGGCATCTAAAATCTTTAACGCTTTACTATTTATTTACCTCACGAAACCGCGGTAGCGGATACTATCGCTTCCCAAAACAAGAAAGTAGAGAGCGGATTTACCTCTTTGTGAACTACCTATGTTATCCAATAGTTAGAGCTCTGTTAATTTGGGAACGTGTTCATCCTCATAGTTCTTAATAAGTGTGCCAACGAAATGCAGTAAGGGAGCCACAGGGTGATTTTCCTCCCCTACTATATCAAGCAAATCGTCGAGTCGCGCTGCGAGCTGTTGATATTCAGTTTCTGTTAATGAAACAAGTAGATGAGTCTCGTTTCGGCTTACGAAGTCAATTAAATCACATAACATCGCAACAGTCGGTTGCAATTTGCATTTGCCTCGCGGGTGAAAAGCAACAGGGGTTTCAATTGGAGATACATCTTGCGTGGTTTCTGTTTTGGGAACCATAGTCTACTCCTTCCACTTTCCTTTATCGTACTCGGCATGTGTTAACACATGCCGAATGTAGATTCTCTCTTCATCATATCTCATAGAAACGATGAGGCGTGCGTTATTACCAGCAATATTGAAAATTGTAAATTTTCCTATCCGAGAGACCTGAGGAAATACAGAACGCAATTCTACAAACGAACTGAAACTTCTTTCCCGCACCAAATGATACCAACGGGTGAGTGATGGTCGCGTATTTGGATGCCTTTGTGCAAATTCAATGAGGCGGTCTTGCCGAACAATTTCCATCGGAGTTTCTTAGAACTACCTGTTTTACACCCCATAGTGCTTCCTAAGTGCAGTGTTCTATCGCCTTTGGGATCCGTTTTAAAACTTCGTTTTTACCGAGCAGCACAACAATATCAAAGAGACTCGGACCGAACGATGTCCCTGTCAGTGCGATCCGCAACGCTTGCATCGCTGCGACACGTTTGATGTTGTTCTCATCTGTGTACTTCCAAATTGCCGCTTCAATTGTTTCTATATCAAAGGTAGGGATCTCTTCCAAGATCTGTGAAACATTCGTCAGAATCTCGCGGGTTTTCTGTTTTTTCTCTTCTGAGTTTCCCCACCATTTCTTCACCGCTTTCGATTCATACTCGAATGCGTCGGTAAAGAAATAGGAGGTCTGTGGGACGATATCTTGAAGTGTCGTCAAGCGTTCACCCACTGCTTCCACAATGCCTTCCAGCCAGTCCCGATCTCCAATTGAATGATTCAATAAACCTACTTCCTGCCAGAATGGGATGACCGCATCCGTCCGTGCCGTTACATTTAGTTGATTAATATAGTGGGAATTGAGCCACTCCAGTTTCTTAATATCAAAAACGCTCCCACTCTTTCCAACCCGCCCAAGATCGAATTTTCCGATGAGTTCATCAACAGAAAAAATTTCCTGTTTATCGTCGTAGGACCAGCCGAGACGAACAACGAAATTTAGCATTGCTTCAGGTAAATACCCCTGCTCACGGTAGCGGTTAACAGCGACAAGGTCGCCGTGGTGTCGTTTGCTCATCTTCCTTCCACTACTATCCAACACCAGTGGAATATGCGCAAACTGAGGAACACTTAAATCAAGGGCATTCGCGATTGCAATTTGTTTCGGTGTATTATTGAGATGCTCTGTTCCCCGAATGACGTGCGTTATCTGCATCTCCGCATCGTCGATAATTGAGGTAAGATTGTAGTTCGGCATCCCGTTTGAACGCACAATTACTTCATCTTCTAAGGTAGCAGGATCAATATTCCGAGAGCCGAGGATGATGTCATCAACACGGATTGGGGTGTCAGGCATTTTGATGCGCACGGTCGGCTTTCTACCGTCTGCTACGAAACGTTCAACGGCTTCTGCGGTTAAATCTCGGCATCTCCCATCGTAGGACCGCGTTTGTTTATTGGCGCGCGCTTGTGTGCGAATCTCCTCTAATTCTTCCGGCGTGCAATAGCAGTGGTATGCGTTGCCGTCCTCAAGCAGCTGCGAGACGTATCTGCCATAGATATTTCGCCGCTCCGACTGGACGTATTGCTCGTCCCAATTGATGCTCAACCACTTCAATGCATCATAGATTTCCTGCATGGATTCATCCGTGGAACGCGCCGTATCGGTATCGTCAATTCGGAGGATGAATGTGCCGTTGTGGTGCTTGGCGAACAGATAGTTGAACAGTGCTGTTCGTGCACCGCCGATGTGTAAGTAACCAGTGGGCGAGGGTGCCATCCGCACTCGGACTGGGTCTCTCACAACGGTTGTTACTCCGCCTGGTGTGTCGTTCATTACTGCCCTCTCTGAATCTTCGCCCAGCTATCCCGTAGTGGGACAGTGCGATTGAATACTAATTTCTCTGATGTTGTATCTGGATCCAGGCAAAAATAGCCCATCCGGAGGAATTGATACCGGTCTTCCGGTGTCGCATCAACGAGACTCGGTTCAACTTTGCAATCGCTTAGAATCTCTAAGGAGTTGGGATTGAGGAATTGCATCCAGTCTGCTCCATCTGCTGCGCTCTCGGGTTCACGTTCTGTAAAGAGCGAATCGTAGAGGCGGACCTCGGTATCAACAGCGTGTTCGGCAGAGACCCAATGCAATGTGCCTCTCACCTTGCGTCCGTCTTCCGACCAGCCCCCACGTGTATCGGGATCATAGGTGCAGTGAATCTGAACAATTTCGCCGTTTTCGTCTTTAACGACCCGTTCACACTGAATATAATAGGCGTGCTTAAGCCGCACCTCTCGTCCTGGAGCCAATCTGAAGAACTTCCGTGGCGGATCCTCCATAAAATCTTCTCGTTCAATATAGATTTCCCGCGAAAACGGGATCTGCCGTGTCCCGGCGTTCTCGTCTTCCGGATTATTTTCAGCGTCGAACATCTCGACCTGTCCCTCTGGGTAGTTGTCGATAATAACCTTAACCGGATTGAGAACCGCCATGACACGAGGGGCGCGACGATTTAAATCATCACGAATAGAGTATTCGAGTTGCCCCATCTCAATGAGATTATCCGCCTTAGAAACGCCGATGCGGTTGCAAAAATCCCGGATAGCCTCCGGCGTATACCCACGGCGACGCATCCCAGAGAGCGTCGGCAATCGCGGATCGTCCCATCCGCTGACATGCCCTTCCTCAACGAGGATTTTGAGTTTCCGTTTGCCCAACACAGTATAGGTGAGATTCAGCCGTGCGAATTCAATCTGTCGAGGCTGATAAATCTCCAGCGACTCTAAAAACCAGTCATAGAGCGGACGATGGTCTTCAAACTGAACATCACAGAGTGAGTGCGTCACACCTTCTATCGAGTCGGATTGTCCGTGGGTAAAATCGTAGGTGGGATAGATGCACCAGTCATCGCCCTGACGATGGTGATGCGCGCGGAGGATACGGTACATCACAGGATCGCGCATATTCACATTCGGACTCGACATATCAATTTTTGCGCGGAGTGTGCGGAAACCGTCAGGGAATTCACCTTCTCGCATTCCACGGAACAATGCCAGATTTTCCTCAATGGACCGGTCGCGATAAGGGCTGTCTTTCCCCGGTTCGACCAAAGTGCCGCGATAGGTGCGCATCTGCTCCGGTGTCAAATCACAGACGTAGGCTTTCCCTTTCTCTATGAGTTTGACGGCATACCCGTAGAGTGTCTCAAAATAGTCCGAAGCGTGATATTCTCGATCTTTCCAATCGAATCCGAGCCAATGGACATCCTGCTTGATTCCTTCTACGTACTCGCTATCTTCTGTGAGGGGATTGCTGTCATCAAACCGTAAATTGTAAAGTCCGCCGAAATCTTCGGCAATACCGAAACTGATACAGATAGCCTTGGCGTGTCCGATATGGAGGTAACCGCTCGGTTCTGGCGGGAATCGGGTATGCACCCTACCATCATACCTATTTGCCTTGAGATCTTCCTCAATCGCTTGACGAATAAAGTTTGTATCAGAGGAGTTGTTAGCGTTTTCTTTTAAATGGGGATCAGAATGCTTCATATGTTATACCGTGTCGTATATGCTGTTGGGCGTGTTACAGAGACTACCGCTCTCAAGAAGCGATATGTTTATAGAGGTTGGAACGTCTTCTTTAAATAATTATACTCTCAAAACATGATAAAGTCAAGATTTTCAGATGTTCCACCAAGGTCATTTATGGTGAATTCTAAAAATAAGTAGACCCTTCTCGGTACGACGTGCGATGAATCGCACGACTACGAACGGGTGTTTGTTAAGGGATAGGTGTCTACATAATTCTAAACTTTACTATAGTTTTTCTGTAGGAGGGGGAAACGCCCAAGCAAAAACACCCCGATTCCCGACTTTTGCTGATCGCTATAGTCCTGCAAATCCTTGAATCCTGCAAATATCGGTCCAGACAACTTCCGAACTTTCGGACACTTCTCAACTTCCTGACCACTGGTGGAAACCGACTGCTGACCGCCAACAAATCCTGATTCAGACGACGCTCTGAAAAATTATGCAACCTTTTTGCCTTTCAGTTGTATCTAATAGATAAAAAGTGTTCCTTTCTGATGTTATAGTGGATGCTGTAATTATTTTTACACCAAACTCGGTGCGGTTAGAAACCGCACCTACCGGGGGTGTGCAGATATTTTCGGGCTTTACTATAAAAATTACGTTTCTTCCATCAAACTCACGTTGGGCAGTGTCTGAAAAACACACCATGCCCGCGTAAAAAATAGGCAAAGGCACCCACTATTCAAGGATTTCCGCGACACAGCACTCATAACAAGCGAATTTGTGAGTGTGGCATTGTTCTTGCAGCGTTAAAGCAAAAAGAACCTTACAACAAGGTTCTAAAGATGTCTCATTCACTGGAACACGAAATTAAATTATTCCTTTTTTGCTAAAAAGTGTAACTTTTTCGGTAGAATTCCCGTTTATATGCTGTGTTGAAATATATATTCATTTTTTTTGATAATCTATTTATACTAACTACTTTAGAAAGGGGTAGAATTATGAAATCCACTGATGTACGCAAGAATCATCCATCCTTATACGAAACAGCTTTGTGCATCGCGATTGCGAAAGCGCGTCAAGACGAATTACGCTGGGAACTTTTCATTGATAATTTGTCCCAGATTTGTGATACATTCGCCTACCAGATTGAAACTAAAGGCACTGCCCTTTCTAAGCAATCTAAGCAATCATAGCACTAATCCGTTTCCGTATTGCTGCCGGAACTGTCTTCAATCAAACCGACTCTTGGAGTTTTGGATGGTTCCGAAAGATCTTCACAAGAGAGCGGACTAACTTTTCGGGATCGTGGCGAATAACGTTCATCTGAACGCCGCCTAACCATGTGCCAAATTCAGTGACGACCATATCCCGAATGAGGTCCGCCTCAATCACACTAATTCCCTGTGCCTCAAGAGTTTCCTGCTCACGATTATAAGAGACTTGCACCTTTGACGCATCTGCGACTTGCATCGTCTCAACAGACAAGGACGAGATATCTTTTGCCAAGTCGAGCACGTCCATGAGGTGCTGCGTATCTTCATAGAGCATCGAAAGCCCTTCCTCGGAAAGCGAGCGGATGCGAGTCAACTGCGAAACTAATTCCTTCCGGACATACTCTTGCATGATTTCTGTTGGAGCGGGTTGGTTATTCACCACGACGTAATTGATCGGAATCCTGGCGTGGTCCAAAATAGCATTAACGTGATCCGTGACGGCATAACCATCAGTTTCCCCGGGTTGTGTCATAACGTTACAGACATAGATTTTAATCGCGTCTGAACGCTGAATCGTTTCGACGATGCCTTTGATAACCAGATTTGGCATAATACTGGTGTAAAGGCTTCCGGGACCAATGATAATTACGTCGGCGTTAATTAGTGCTTCCACCGCGCCTTCATGCGCTTGACATTCATAGACTTCATCGGGAGAATGATGCGTCTTCCCGTTCTCGCGAGGTTCAAAAAAGACGCGCTTAATCGGTTCACGGTTTTCCCGGACGGGTATCGTGGATTCACCTCGAACAATATCTCCGTCTGCGAGTTCCGCACACAAAACGGTATAATCCAACGTAACAGGAATAATTTGCCCACGAACCGAGAGTAATCTTGATGCCGCCTGAATTGCTTTCGGGAAGTTTCCTTCAAACTTTTCCGTGAGTGCTGTTAGCAAGAGATTTCCGACAGTATGTCCACCGAGTTCACCATTGCTCGAAAAGCGATATTCAAAAAGTCCTGCGAGTTCATCAGCATCGGATAACGTGAACAGGAGTCTACGGATATCGCCGGGTGGGAGCATGTCAAACTCTTCAACAAGCCGCCCTGAACTTCCACCATCATCAGAAACGGTAACAATTGCCGCCAAGCTATCCAAATCAATAAGGTGATCTCTACCCTTCTCCAGATCGGCATAGTGTTTAATGCCGCTCAGCAAAGCGGATAAACCACTTCCGCCTCCGATGCAGGCAAGTTTCAAAGCCATAATTTCTCCAAACTGAATCGCGGACATCTTAACAATTAACTGGTAGCACCCAAGGGTTCCGCGGAATATATTCTCCCTACAAGGTTTTACGATAAATCATAATAAATAACGCAGTTAACGCGGATTTTGTTTCATTAACATCGTTAGTGTTTCAAGCGTCTCGTCACACAACTGCTCCGCCACAGCGAAAGTCGGTGCCTCACTAAAAATCCGAATTACAGGCTCCGTGCCGGATGGACGGATGTTCACCCATCGGTCATCCCAGACGCGTTTGACACCGTCCGTTAGTTCGAGTTGCGGTTCTGCTTCAGCGTCACTGGCTTCTTTATAAACCTCCAAAGCGAGATCCACAAGACGTGTTGCAAGCGCGTGCGACGGAATTTCTAATTTCTTGCGGCACATCTGATATTGCGGTATGTTCTCCACAAGCTGCGTTACCGACACACCAGATTCAGCGAGATATTGTGCGATCGCTGCAATAGAAGCCATGCCATCCGTCGTGTAGTGAATATTAGGATAGATAACGCCGCCAGTGCCTTCACCACCGATAGCTGCATTAGTCTCGTGCATCTTCTCAACAACCCAACCGACACCGACTTTCGTTCGGTGGAGCACAACACCATGATTCGCTGCAATATCATCCAACATTCGACTCGTTGATACCGTCGCAACGACATCGCCTTTCGTTTTACTCAGCATAAAATCAGCGATAAACGCGAGCGTCCATTCACCGCTCAATGGAACCCCACGCTCTGTAACAACGACGAGCCGATCCGCATCCGCGTCGTGGGCAAAGCCAATATCAGCACCAGAAGCAAGAACCGTTTTACAAAGGGCGTCTAACGCCTCAGGTGTAGGTTCGGCAGGGCGGCGAAAATGCCCATCCGCGACACAGTTAAGTTCAACAACGCGACAACCGAGTTTCCGCAAGAGGGACGGACTTATCACACTTCCTGCACCGTTGCCAGAATCAATTACGACCTTCAACTCGGCTTTTCGGATTAAATCCGGTGCCAACCAAGGGGAACACAGAATTTGATCGAGATGATAACCGACTGCATCTTCACAGGTTTCAAACGTTCCTTGTTCGTTCCAAGGGGCAAGTGCGAAATCCTCTGTTTCGTAAATCTGCATCAATGTGTCTCGTTCTACCTGTGTCAAAAGGCGTCCTGAAGCAGCCGCAAATTCGATCCCGTTCCACGCGACAGGATTATGGCTGGCTGTAATTGTAATACTTCCTTGTGCCCCGAGAGCTTTCGCCATTAGGAGTATCGTGGGCGTTGGACAAAGCCCTACATCAATGATGTGACAGCCTGTGGCGAAAAGCCCAGCAAGGACCGCATGTCGGATCATCGGACTGGAAGTTCGGGAATCCCTGCCAATCACCACTGTTCTACCACCGACAAAGGTGCCGAACGCCATTGCAAATTGCGTAATGATTCGGACATCGAGCGAAACACCCACCTCACCACGAACGCCTGAAACACTCACTATCGGTTTTTCTGCCTTGCCCATACAATCCTCTCTGTAGCCTTTATGCAGCGTGCCATTAGGTGTCAATTTAGGGACTTCATAGCACACTGGAGGTTATAAACATGCTGCCCTTACAGGGCTCGTGGGGTTTGTTGACCCACACGCCTATAAACATTGTGAAGAAACACCCAAGCAAATAAACCCTACGGGACTAAAGATACAAACCTACCTGATGCTTTTTGTAGGAGGCGGTAGACTTTTTGCACAAGAACGTTTTTAAATTTAAAACACCAATGCTTTTTGCTTAAATTGACCCTTATGTAACCTTTATGCAGTGTATCTACAGGATCTGCTTATCTGCCATGCCCCCAAAAAACAGCATCCGCCAATCACCATCTGCCATATTCCGACAAGATACCACGGCTTTGGATAGAAAAAAATATATGATGGCACCGGTGTTCGTTCATAGAGAAGCGGGTTTCTAAAGATGTCAAACCCCTCAAAGATACAGCACACAACAATCAAAGGGTTCAGGTGTAAGACTGGCGGAATGAAAGGTTGAAGATCATCCACATATCGTTGTAAGGGGTTGAGCAGAAACGCGCCACCAATCAAAACACACCATAACAGGATGGCAAACTCCGTGCTGAAGAGGACATCTCGAAAAACCTGAAGACCCCATATCCCGACCGCCGCTGCCGATAGACTATAAATCCCCAGTATAACGAACATCTGCAATGCCTTCGCGAAGGGGATACGCGTAACGAACAGAGCCACCCCTGTCGATAAAAACACCCAACAGAACACGGGTATCTGACTTATCAGAAGCAGTCTTAACAGCCGTTGTCCAGACGAGACAGGAGCGAGGGCACACTGTGCGTCAAAACTGGTATTTAGGAAGTCGCCACGAAGCGTGCGGGCAGCGAGATAAGGTGCCACCAAAAGCACAACCAACATCTGCGCCATGAACAAACACTCTATCGGTAATCCAAGTTTTGCCTGAATCAACACGCTATAGATAAGCCAGAGCAAAAAACTCGCGATGATAAACCAAGTTATAAGTGTTCGCAGGAAGTGGTTTCGATCGCCCAGAGTGGTATTCATACATCGATCATTCACTTTGCGTCCGACTACGAAGCCGTAATACTGCTTCAGCGATAGAAATTAGGTTCGGGTTAATAACCAAAGCTTGCTTATACGCCTCAAGTGCCTCATCAATCTTGCCAAGTCTGACATAAACATGTCCCATGCCGGCAAACGCACCGAAGTGATCCGGGTTGAGGGAAATCGTCCGTTTGCAATCACGAATCGCTTTACTCCATTCCTCAAGCATAAAATAAGCGATTGCGCGTTGGTTATACCCCTCGGCGAAATTCGGATCCGTCTCAATTACAGAAGTGAAGCATTCAACGGCTTGTTGATACGACTCATTTTTAAGCAAGTTTTTACCGTTCTCAAGCATCGTGTCAACAGCGTCATCACCAGAATGAGACCAGATTTCCCACAAGGCGTATTCCGCATTGAAGCGGGTCCCACGGTCCTTATTTTTCAGGGCATCTACCAACGCAGGAATCGCGTCCGAGCTACCAATTAACCGAAGCGCGAACCCTGCAGCGCGTCCAACTAATGGTTCTTTGCTATGAAGATAGGCAGCAAGATCGGTTTCTGAATAGTTATCACTCAGCAGTTGTTTGAGCCTCTCTTCGTCCGCCGAATTCTTGAATATCAGCTTCGCTAATTCGGAAAATCCATTGTTCATCTGCATGATCAGATCCCCGTGTGATACCGATTTAAAAAAAATTATATCAGATTCCCGTTGGAATAACAACCCCAAATCCCAGTCCACGCGGAAAAGTTTGCAATCCAAGCAGATATCTGCTATAATTTTTTGGTCAGACAGGCAGGGTAACCGAACAGCATACCATCAGATAGCGGAGCAAAATACAAAACGTGAAAAGGCGAAAAATCCTCATCCTCTGTATCGACGCGGGTAGCCACGATTACCTCGTCGCGAGCGACCTTCCTAACATCCATGAGTTGGCAAAATCCGGATTTTATGTCCATGCTAATGCCGTTATCCCCTCGGTCACGAATGTAAATAACGTCAGTATCGCAACCGGAACATTCCCAGAAACCCATGGTATCACAACGAATTACCATGTAGACAGGGCAACCGGTAAAGGGGAATTCATTGAGGACAATCGTTTTCTTCTCGCGCCGACACTCTTTGAGACCGCAAAAGCCTGCAAATTCGCAGACAAAACAGCACTCTTCGTGACAAAGAAAAAATTGCTTCGGATGCTCGAAGCAGGCACCGATATAGCGGTCGCCGCTGAATCGCCACCCTCTGATTACATCCACACAGTCGGTCGGGTTGAACCGATTTATTCCGCTGAAATCAATTGGTGGCTGCTCCGTGCCGTGCATGCGGTGCTGCGGACAGACAACCCAGACCTCGTTTACTGCTCAACAACGGATTGGGTTCAACACAAATATGCACCTGATGAGGACATCTCCCAACAGCACCTTGAGGAATTGGATAGAATTATCGGGAATATCGTTGATGATGAGCCGGAACGCGAAATCTATATCACAGCCGACCATGGGATGTTCGCGAAAACCACTGCGATTGACCCAGGGCGTGTCTTAACAGAGCATAGTATCCCTGCAAGTTCGATTCCCATTATTAAGGATCGCTACGTCGCGCATCACGGCAATTTAGGGGGTGCTGCCTATGTGTTCCTCAAGGATCACGCGGATATGACACAAGCGATTCAGGTACTTCTGAATACGTCCGGTATTGAAGAGGTCCATTCCGCAGAAGATGCGGCAGGCACGTTTCGTCTCCATCGTGAACGGATTGGGGACCTCTTTGTATTAGCAGACAAAACGACTGTTTTCGGTGAATTGGAAACGGCAGTAGAACCGACTGCGGTGCGTTCGCACGGGTCGCGCCATGAAAGTTATGTGCCGATCATTGGCTATAATAGTCCTTGGTCTGCGGCAGATTTTGAATATAATGTTGATGTCGGAAGACTCTTTTTAGAGAGTTTGCAGTAGTTGTCAGTTATCAGATATCAGCTAAGAGTGTTTTCAAGATGCTCCATCATCTCTGCAGTCCTTTTAGCGAACGACTGACAACCGATAAATGAATAACGATAAACGAATCACAAGGAGAAATTATGTTAACAGAAAAAGAGAAAACTGAAGGATGGATATCCCTATTCGATGGGAAAACACTGAACGGTTGGGGCGCCACTGGAAGTGCCGAAGGTTGGGTCATTGATGATGGCAGTATCCTCTGCACCGTTCAGGGCGGAAAATACCTCTATACCGAACAACACTACGATAACTTCGTCCTGGCACTTGACTTCAAAACTGAGTCGAAAGTCAACAGCGGAATCTTTGTCCGATGGGCAGATTTGGAAGACGCCGTTCAGAGCGGACTTGAAATACAAATTTTAGATACACACGGCAAGGAACCCACGGATAGCCACGACTGCGGGGCACTCTACGATGCCTTGGGACCAACACGAAATACCTGTAAACCCGCTGGAGAGTGGAATCAAATGAGCATCACCTGCGATGGAAGCATCATTGCTGTGACACTCAACGGCGAAGAAATTGTCCGTGCAGATTTGGACGAGTGGGACACGCCACACCAAAACCCAGACGGAAGTCGGAACAAATTCGGCATCGCGCTCAAAGATTTCCCGCGGAGTGGACATATTGGCATCCAAGACCACGGCGGAAAAATCTGGTGCAGAAACATCAAAGTCAAACCGCTATAGGAATCCAGTACCCCAAAAAAGGTCGCTACATAGTAGGACTTACGTATGTTTCTTATTGACATTTTGCTATAAATAGAAGTACAATGTTTATATGCCATATTATGACGAGATTGTGAAGCATTTGATGGATCGATTTCCCGATGCGTTCGCAGCGTTAGCCCTCGCGTCCATAGACGTTGAAGTTGAAGAAAAACTCACCACCGAGCAATCAACGATCAAGATGCATCACAGTGATATGACGTTTCGGGTCCGTCTTCTCGATGAGGAAGCCATCCTCCATATAGAGGTACAAACAGACGATAGCCGAGACAAACCGATGTCCTTACGGATGTTGGCGTATGCGAGTTTTCTGGGGCTCCAGTATGAGTTACCAGTGTATTCCACAGTGTTGTATCTGCGTCCCGGTGCAGGACGCACGGATATGGGGTATTACGAATATGGCAATGAGACACGGGGTGGCTTGTGGTTTCAGTATACCGTGATTCGGTTGGCGGAGTTAGAGGGCACCTCGTTTTTGGATACCGCATCTGTTGGCTTACTGCCTTTCACGCCGTTGATGCGTCCGCCTATGGGTATGACGAGTGAGGCGTGGGTTGAAAAATGTGTAGAGACCACTATCTCAGCACGCGTTGACGATCAGACGCGTGCGACGTTATTGTTTGCGTTATCTATTTTCGGGAGTTTAGCCCATAGTCCTGAACTCTTTCAGGCGTTTATATCGGAGGAAATCATGCGAGAGTCTCCTTTTTACGAAGTTGTGATCCAACGCGGTATTGAGCAAGGTATTGAGCAAGGTGCGCACCAGACCTCTATCCGTAACATTCTCGCTGTTCTTACGGCGCGGTTTCCACAACTCGATCCGCAGCCCGTTCAGCACGCTCTTGAAGCGATTCGGGATGAAGACCAACTGACGCAATTACTACAAACCGCAGCACTCACCCCCACTTTTGAAGCGTTCTTACAAGCACTTGATGCATAGGAGGACTCAGTCGGTATAATCATGGTGCAACACTGCATCCATCGGCATTATCCTGCCGATGAACACGTGTTCTTGAATTCTGAGTGTGTGGAATGTGGTTCACTTCCAGTTGGATCCCATTGCGTCTCAACACCTATTAGGCACTGTGGGAGGGTTCTCAATCCCGATAGGACAGCGAAATTCTATGGACACGCTGACAGAGGTTGTGATATACTATCTATACTATGCCAACGAATCTTGAAAACATACGGAATTTTTGCATTTTAGGGCACATCGACCACGGAAAAAGCACGCTGAGCGATAGACTCATCGAGCATACGAACACGCTCGCTGAACGGGATATGCGCGAACAGGTGCTGGATTTGATGGATTTAGAGCGTGAACGCGGTATTACGATTAAAGCAACTGCCGTCAAACTCCATTACCCCGCCGCAGACGGAAACCGCTACGAACTCAACCTCATCGATACACCCGGACATGTCGATTTCACGTACGAGGTCTCCCGTAGTCTCGCTGCGTGCGAAGGTGCTATTCTCATTGTTGATGCCGCGCAAGGGGTTGAAGCACAAACCTTAGCAAACGCGTATCTCGCGATTGACAATGACCTTGAGATCATCCCCATCGTGAATAAAATCGATCTACCCACTGCACAGCCGGACGAAGCCAGACGACAGATAGAAGAAGTCATCGGTATCCCTGCCGACGATGCACTTCTCGTTAGTGCGAAAATGGGTATCGGTATCCCAGCCATACTGGAAACAATTATCGACCGGATCCCCGCCCCTACAGGTGAACCTGAAGCCTCTTTAAAGGCACTCGTGCTTGACTCCGTCTATAATAACTATCGCGGGGTTATCATGTACACGCGAATCTTCGAGGGGAGTGTGAAACCCGGGGAAAAGATTCAACTCATGGAAACGAGACGCTCGTATGAGGTTGAGGAGGTAGGCATCTTTACACCAGAAATGCAACCCACCTCTGAACTCCGAACAGGTGCTGTTGGGTACCTCATTGCTGGCATCCGAGAGATCGACAAAGCGAAAATCGGGGATACAATCACGCACCATACAAAACCGACAGCAACACCACTTCCGGGTTATCGCGAGATGAAACCGCTTGTCTTCAGCGGTCTCTATCCAGCAGACACACATCAGTTTCATGCCCTGCGCGAGGCACTCGATAAACTACGCCTCAACGATTCCTCCTTTAATTTTGAACCTGAGACATCCGTTGCCCTCGGCTTCGGATTTCGGTGCGGTTTTCTCGGTTTACTTCACATGGAAATTATCCATGAACGCCTTGAACGGGAGTTCGGACTTGCCCTCGTCCGAACTGCACCAAGCGTGATGTACCGGGTCTACCTGAAAACGGGTGGATACGTGCCGGTGGACAACCCAGCACATCTCCCAGAACCAAATAACATCGAACGAATTGAAGAACCGTATGTCAATATTGATATTATTGTTCCGCGCGACTATATTGGAAATGCGATGGAACTTTGTCAGAAGCGTCGGGGTATATACAAGCGAATGAACCAATTGGATGCAAGTCGCGTGCAACTTCTGTATGAACTCCCGCTCAGCGAAATGCTCATGGACTTCTATCCGAAACTTAAATCACTGACCCGCGGTTACGGTTCATTAGAATATGACATTGGGGAATACAAAACCGAAAAACTCGTTAAATTAGATGTGCTACTCAACGGAAACCCTGTAGACGCGCTCTCAACGATCCTGCCACGAGACACTGCCGAAACGCGTGGCAAGGTATTAGTAGCTAAGCTGAAAGAACTCATTCCGCGTCAAATGTTTGAAGTCCCGGTTCAAGCCGCAATCGGTAACAAGATTGTCGCCCGTGAAACAGTGCGAGCCCTCCGAAAAAACGTTACTGCGAAATGCTACGGCGGTGATGTATCGCGAAAACGGAAGTTGTTGGAGAGACAGAAAGAGGGCAAAAAACGGCTCAAACAGATTGGTAACGTTGATGTTCCACAAGAAGCGTTCACCGCGATGTTGGCAACCGATGAATAGGAATAATAAAATATACAATCGCAAACAGTCAAATGCCTACCTACACTGGAGAAAGGAGGATGTCACTCTATCCGATGGCTTTTACAATGAAACGTAACACACAGAAGCACTGGCAATCTACCAAAGCCACACCAGCCAAACAGCAAAAATCACAAAAAATTGGGGTACACGAGTCCGCAAAATTCATCATTGTTTTACTAATCCTCAATTTTGGTCTCATCCGTCCTTTCATCGTTGAAGCGTATAGAATCCCATCCGGATCCATGGAGGACACACTCCTCGTTGGAGACCAAATTCTGGTAAACAAGTTCATCTACGGGGTCAAAATTCCCGGCACAGATATAAAAATTTTCGATTTTCACGAACCCGCGCGCGGTGATGTCGCTGTTTTTATCCCACACCACGACGAGCGACATTTTATCAAGCGCATCGTAGCCGTGGAAGGTGATACCGTTGAAACGCGTGACGATACGCTCTATGTAAATGGCGAAGTCGTCAAGTATGGACACTATACGAAACACATGAACTTCAGCCGTTTCAGAAGAGGCGATTTTCCACCTTTCCGTCAACCAGAGTATCTCCCAGAGAGCGATGCTTTTTCTGATTTTGCTCTAACCCCAAGTCAATTCAAGCGTAAGTTCCGTGATGGTAAACCGTTCACTGTCCCGAAAGGCATGGTGTTCGCAATGGGCGATAATCGTGATCAGAGTAGCGACAGCCGCTTCTGGGGACCTGTGGCTGTAGATAATATTAAAGGGCAAGCCTTCCTGATTACGTTTTCGTCCGCTAATCGTCCGGTGAAATTATGGGAAGTATGGAAGATGGTAGGCAATATTCGATTCAACCGAATCGGTAAACGCATCCTTTCAGAACCAGATTCGTTCGCTCAATAGACTGAAGCACACTTATTTTCTCTGGAGACCTGATACTCCAAAACAGTTAAACTTTATGCCCCATATCATCCCCGACACGCATTAAATACCGAGATAGAATAAGGAAAGGAAAACGCCTTTTACCGATGATGGCACCACAATATCGTCAATAACCCCCGACTTCAGTCGGGGGACCTGTGCGAAGCGTATACCAAACGTTCACTCCACAAGTTAAACTATTTTCCACAGTAAAATATCGCAATATCTTGGGCGTGGTCGCCTACTCTATGTATCGGATACTCCCCTCGTCTGATACCGCTTGGATATGCGATCTGGAAGGGGCAACACACAACCCGAAAGGGAGATTACAAACGATGTTTGTTCCAGTAAAGAGTAAGTCTGGCAAAAAACTTATGCCGACACACCCCACCAAAGCAGGTGTGCTTATCAAAAAAGGATTGGCAACACCTTACTGGTCTAACGGTATCTTTTGTATTCGGCT